>NZ_JNWJ01000040.1:0-170331 GCF_000716805.1 Streptomyces yerevanensis
GCCTGCCCGTGCCCCGAGAAAGCCCGCTCGCCGCACAAGCCCGCCCCCGGGGGAAGCCCGCGCCCCCAACTACCCGCAGTTTCCCTCCGGCGGGAGGGGGCGTGGGCCGGTGCGTCGTATGCCCGTCGCTTAGCTCCGGTCTCGGAGAACCCGCACCCTGTACCGGGCCAGGGCCGTATGCCCGGCCTGCGACGGGCTGACGCACCGGCCCACGACCCCGCACCCACCACCCACCCCAGGGGCGCGGGGAACGGCGCGGTCCGCGAGCGGACCGTCACCCGGCGACAGAGCCACCAACGCCGCCGCCGAGTTCAGCAGCACAGCGTCCCGTACAGGCCCGGTCTCCCCGTTCAGCAAGCGCAGCGCCACGTCGGCGTTGTACGAGGCGTCAGCGCCTCGCAACGCCTCCACCGGCACCAACTCGATCCCCACATCCCGCGGATCGAAGGTCTCCTCGCGGACCTTGCCGTCCCGTACCGCCCAGACGCGCGACGTGGACGTGGTGGTCAGCTCGTCGAGGCCGTCGTCGCCGCGGAAGACCAGGGACGAGTTGCCGCGCTCGGCGAACACGCCGGCCATGATGGGCGCCATCCGCGCGTCGGCGACCCCGACGGCCTGCGCCTTCACTCGGGCAGGATTCGTGAGCGGCCCAAGGAAGTTGAAGATCGTCCGGATACCCAGCTGTCCCCGCGCGGCGCCGACATGGCGCATCGCCGGGTGGAACTTCGCCGCGAAACAGAAGGTGATCCCGGCTTCCTCGGCCACCTCGGCGACCCGCTTCGGCGTCAGCTCCAGATTGACACCCAGCTTCTCCAGTACGTCCGAGGCTCCGGAGGCCGACGACGCCGCCCGGTTGCCGTGCTTGACGACCTTCGCGCCGGTACCGGCGATGACGATCGCGGACATCGTGGAGATGTTGACCGTCCTGGCGCCGTCCCCACCCGTACCGACGATGTCGACCGTCTCCCCCGGCACCTGGATCACGTTCGCGTGCTCGTACATCGCCCGGACGCACCCGGTGATCTCGCCGACGGTCTCACCCTTGGCCCGCAGCGCCACCGCGAACCCGGCGATCTGGGCGTCGGTCGCCTCGCCGCGCATGATCAGGTCCATCGCCCAGGCCGTGTCGTCCGCGGTCAGGTCGCGCCCGTCCAGCAGTCCGTTCAGCAGCGCGGGCCAGGAACGGCCCGCCGCGGTGTCGCCTCCAGCGGGGGTCACAGCGTTCATCAGCCGCTCCTGGTCGTCATCGTCCGTCCCGAAAGGTTGGCACCCACCCTATCCAGCCCCGGGGACGGCAAAGAGCCCCGTCCATGCAATGGACGGGGCTCTTTGGAACCGCGCGTGGCGAGCGCAGCGATCAGTGGTGGCCGTGGCCGCTCGTGATCTCCCGGTACTCCTCGGCGGTCGGCTTGGGGATCTGGCCGTCCTCCCCGTAGTACGCCTTGCTGAGCTTGGACTTCAGCTTCTGCGGAGCCTTCACCTTGCGCTCGACGCCGTTCTCGTCGACCGTCGGGCCGATCTCGGCCGGCTCGTACTGCTCGTGCGCGGTGAGCACATGCAGCTGCTCCTGGCTGAGCGGCTCGTGGACCTCGACGAACTCACCGTGCGGCAGGCGCTTGATGATGCCCGACTCGCGGCCGTGCAGCACCTTGTCCTTGTCGCGGCGCTGCAGGCCGAGGCAGATCCGCTTGGTGACGATGAACGCGATGACCGGTCCGGCGAAGAACCCGATCCGGACGAACCAGGTGACCGCGTTGATCGACAGATGGAAGTGCGTGGCGACGATGTCGTTGCCACCGCCGATCAGCATGATCATGTAGCCGGTGATCCAGGCGACACCGAAGGCGGTACGCGTCGGGGCGTTGCGCGGCCGGTCCAGGATGTGGTGCTCGCGTTTGTCCCCGGTGACCCAGGACTCGATGAACGGATAGGCCGCGATCATCATGAGGAAGACACCGAAGAGCAGCAGCGGGATGAACACGCCCAGGACGAGCGTATGGCCGGCGAAATTGATCTCCCAGCCGGGCATGGCGCGGATCAGTCCCTCGGCGAAGCCCATGTACCAGTCGGGCTGGGCGCCCGTGGACACCTGGTCCGCGCGATACGGCCCCAGTACCCAGATCGGGTTGATGGACGCGACGGCGGACAGCATGGCGATGAACCCGAAGACCAGGAAGAAGAAGCCTCCGGCCTTGGCCATGTAGACCGGCAGCAGCGGCATCCCGACGACGTTCTTGTTGCTCCGGCCGGCGCCCGCGAACTGCGTGTGCTTGTGGTAGAAGACCAGGATCAGGTGGCCGACCACGAGCCCGAGCATGATGCCCGGCAACAGCAGGATGTGGATCGAGTAGAACCGTGAGACGAAGTCGCCGCCCGGGAACTCCCCGCCGAACAGGAACATCGAGATGTACGTGCCCACGATCGGCATGGACAGGATCGCGCCCTGCGTGAAGCGGACACCGGTGCCGGAGAGCAGGTCGTCCGGGAGCGAGTAGCCGGTGAAACCGGTGAACATGCCAAGGACGAACAGCAGGAAGCCGAACAGCCAGTTGATCTCACGCGGCTTGCGGAAGGCGCCGGTGAAGAAGACGCGCATCATGTGCACGAACATGCCGGCCAGGAAGATGATCGCCGCCCAGTGGTGGATCTGCCGGATCAGCAGACCGCCGCGGACGTCGAAGCTGATGTCCAGCGTGGAGGCGAAGGCCTCCGACATCATCTGGCCCTGCATCGGCACGTAACTGCCGTGGTACTCGATCTCGTTCATCGACGGGTGGAAGAACAGCGTCAGATACACACCCGTGAGGATGATGATGATGAAGCTGTAGAGGCAGATCTCACCCAGCATGAAGGACCAGTGGTCCGGGAAGATCTTGCGCATATTGGCCTTGGCCAGGCCGTAGATGCCGAGGCGGCCATCAGCCCAGTCGGCGACCCGCTCGCCCGCGGGTGCCTTGCGGCGGTCGTCGTCGTGTGAGGTGCTCATCCGCGCTCCCAGAAAGCAGGACCGACGGGCTCTTCGAAGTCGCCGAGCGCCTCGAGGTAGCCCTCGTCGTTCACACCGATCCGCAGCTGCGGCAGGGCGTGACCAGCGGGGCCGAAGATCACTCGGGCACCGTCGGAGAGGTCGAAGGTGGACTGGTGACAGGGGCAGAGGACGTGGTGCGTCTGCTGCTCGTACAGGGAGATCGGGCAGCCGACGTGGGTGCAGATCTTCGAGTACGCCACGATGCCCTCATGGGACCACTCGAGCTCACGCTTGTCCTTGATGTCCTCCGGCTGGATCCGGATGATCATCAGGGCCGCCTTGGCGATCTCGTTCTGGAACCCGTGGTCGTGCTCCTCCAGGCCCTCGGGCTTGGCGAAGGTCAGTGAACCGACCGCGACGTCCGAGGGACGCAGCGGCTCGTCCGTGTTCATGTTGACGAGCAGCTTGCCCTTGCGCCACAGCGTGTGCCGCAGCTTGTCCTCCGGCAGCGGACCGAGGTCGCGCAGGAGGACGACGCCGGAGAGCGGGAACAGGGCCAGCGCGCCGAACATCGTGTTGCGGATCAACTTGCGGCGGCCGAGCGCGGAGTCCTTGGCACCCTGCCGGAAGTCCTCCATGACCTTGGCCTTGACCTCGGGCGTGGCCTCGATCGCGTGCCGCTCGTCGGCGAGTTCCACATCGGACATCAGGGTGCGGGCCCAGTGGACCGCGCCCGCACCGATGGCGAACAGCGCCACACCGAGGGTCATACCGAGCGCGAAGTTCAGCGCGCTGATGTGACCGAGCGGCCAGATGTAGACCGACTTGTCGACCGGGATCGCCACGAACGCGGCGATGAAGGCGACGGTGGACAGCATCGACAGCGTGAACAGGAGGGCGACCGTACGCTCGGACCGCTTGGCGGCCCGCTCGTCGATGTCCTGGATCCGGTGCTCGTGGGGCGGCAGTCCCGGGTCCGCGAACGGATGCTTCTCGCCCGGGACGGCTACCGCACCGTGCTCGTCGTCGGCCCGCTCGGCGGGCACGTTCTCTTGTGGAGTTTCTTGGCTACTCATGACTTCCTGGCCTTTGCGGTCCGGGCGGCGACCCACACGGCGACGGCGATCAGTCCACCGAGACCGAAGACCCAGCCGAACAGGCCCTCGCTGACCGGTCCGAGGCCGCCCAGCTCCAGTCCGCCGGGGCTCTCCGACTTGTCGCTGTTGACCTCGTCCAGGTACGCGATGATGTCCTTCTTGTTCTGCTCCGTCAGCGTGGTGTCGGGGAAGGACGGCATGTTCTGCGGGCCGGTCTCCATGGCCTCGTAGATGTGCTTCGGATCGACGTCTTCCAGCGTCGGGGCGTACTTGCCGTTCGTCAGCGCGCCGCCCTTGCCGGTGAAGTTGTGGCACTGCGCGCAGTTGGTACGGAACAGCTCGCCGCCCTCGGCGATGTCCGCGCCCTCCGGGCTGTACTGGTTCTCGGTCGGCACGGTGGGACCGGCACCCAGCGAGGCGATGTACGCCGCGAGCTGGTCGATCTCGGCCTGCGAGTAGATGTTCTTCTTCTTCGGCACCTGAGCGCCGGGCTGCTGCGCCGGCATACGGCCGGTACCGACCTGGAAGTCGACGGCCGCGGCACCCACGCCCACCAGGCTCGGCCCGTCGGTGGTGCCCTTACCGCCCGTGCCGTGGCAACTGGCGCAGCCCACGGCATAGAGCTTCTGGCCCTCTTCGATGGTGAGGGTCTGGGCGGTCTCATCGGCCTTGGCCTTGTCCGGGGGCGCGACCAGGGTGTAGATCCCCCCGGTGGCCGCCAGCGCGATGAGTAGGACGACGACCGCCGCCAGCGGATGGCGTCGTCGTGCGGAGAGCTTTTTCACGGATTACCCCGGTGTCAGGATCTTCTGCGTCGGTGCTTCTGGACAGTGCGCGGGAGCGGGCCCGGCTACTTGATCATGTAGATCGTGGCGAAGAGGCCGATCCAGACGACATCGACGAAGTGCCAGTAGTAGGACACGACGATGGCGGCGGTCGCCTGCTCGTGCGTGAACCTGTGGGCCGCGTACGTACGCCCCAGGACCAGCAGGAAGGCGATGAGACCACCCGTCACGTGCAGGCCGTGGAAGCCGGTGGTCAGGTAGAACACCGAGCCGTACGGGTCGGACGAGAGCGAGAGGCCCTCGTGCTTGACCAGCTCCGTGTACTCGAAGACCTGACCGCCGATGAAGACCGCACCCATGACGAAGGTGACGATGAACCACATCCGGAGCTTCTTCACATCGCCGCGCTCGGCGGCGAACACGCCGAGCTGGCAGGTGAGGGAGGAGAGCACCAGGATCGTGGTGTTGGCCGCCGAGAACGGGAAGTTGAGGGTGTCCGCCATCTCCTTCCAGTGAGTCGGCCCGGTCACCGATCGCAGGGTGAAGTACATCGCGAAGAGGGCCGCGAAGAACATCAGCTCGGAACTCAGCCAGATGATGGTTCCGACGCTGGTGAGGTTCGGCCGATTGACCGACGGGTGCGCGTGCCCGGTTTCTACTGTCGTTGCTGTCGCCACGACCGACATTATGTCGGTCGCTTATCCCGCCCTCACCCCGGGGGGTGCTGTTCGGAGTGTCCGTGCGCTGTGCGCTGCTCGGATGGCTCAGGGAACGGGCTACGGACCGGTGTGTAGCAGGTGTCCGAGGGAGTAGCATCCGCGCAGCGGTCCATGACCGTATGACCCATGTCCGTACGACGTTCTTACGACGCGAGTCCCGAAGTCACGGAGGAACAATGCAGGCGACCGCCACGGTGCTGGTCTACAGCGACGACTCCAATACGCGGGAGCAGGTGCGGCTCGCCACGGGGCGCCGGCCGGCGAGTGATGTTCCTCAGGTCGAGTTCATCGAGTGTGCGACTCCTGCGGCGGTTCTGAAGGAGCTGGACCGGGGTGGCATCGACGTCTGTGTGCTGGACGGTGAGGCCGTGCCCATGGGCGGCATGGGGATGTGCCGCCAGATCAAGGACGAGGTGTTCAACTGCCCGCCCGTGCTGTTGCTGATCGGGCGGCCGCAGGATGCGTGGCTGGCCACGTGGTCTCGGGCGGACGCCACGGCGATCCTGCCGGTGGAGCCTGTTGAGTTCGCGTCGGCGTTGGCTTCCCTGTTGCGGCAGAAGGCGCTCAGCGCCTGAGAGCTCGGTTCAGTAGGTAGTTTGGCGGCTGCCGGCCCGTTGTGGTTGATCGCGCAGTTCCCCGCGCCCCTGAGGGGCGCGCCCCTGAACGTCCGCTCACACCGTGAACGTCCGCTCATGCCGAA
This sequence comes from Streptomyces yerevanensis, assembly GCF_000716805.1. Classification (NCBI taxonomy): domain Bacteria; kingdom Bacillati; phylum Actinomycetota; class Actinomycetes; order Kitasatosporales; family Streptomycetaceae; genus Streptomyces; species Streptomyces yerevanensis. The sequence goes on from NZ_JNWJ01000040.1 coordinate 6,270, forward strand.
ACCGGAGTTAGACGTGCCCGGTCCTCCGGGCGCGGGCCCTCCACCAGCGCGCTGCCCTTCTGCCATTTCTGCCAGTCGAGGTTCCAGTCGCCGAAGCCGTTGTCGAAGGGGGTCATCATGTCGCCTTCCGAGTTGACGACCTTGACGATGTCGCCGGGGCGGACGGTCTTGAAGAACCAGGCGGCGTTCGCGGTGCTCATGCCGGTGCAGCCGTGGCTGACGTTGGCGGAGCCCTGGGAGCCGGTGGACCAGGGGGCGGCGTGGACGTACTCGCCGCTCCAGGTGACGCGGGTCGCGTAGTACACGGGCAGGTCGTAGTCCTCCGCGCTGCCCTCGGCGATGCCGATGCTGGTGCCGCGCATCCGTACGAAGTACTCCTTGCCCAGCACTACCTTTACGCCGTTGCGGGTCTCGAAGCCGGGCTTGCCGGTGGTGATGGGGATCCGCTTGATCACCTTGCCGTTGCGACGGACCGCCATCGAGTGCGCGGCGGCGTCCGTCACGGCCTCGACGCGGTCGCCCGTGGTGAGCTTCAGGGGCTTGGCCTTGCCGCCCCAGAGCCGTTCGGCGACCTTGATGCCGGAGAGGTTGCTGTACGCGCGGATGGTGGCGTGGGCGGGCCAGTACTCCCTGGGGCGGTAGTGCAGGGTCTTGGCGTCCACCCAGTGCCAGGCACCCTCCACGGCGGGCTGTGAGACGACCTTGAGGGCACGCTCGACGACCTTGCGGGCCGCCTTGTCCTTGAGGGGAGCGCTGAGTTCTGCCGTGACGGGCTGGCCGACACCGTACGTCCCCGCGTCGGGGCCGAACTTGACGCCCAGCCGCTTCTTCGTGGTGGGCCTGCCGGTGTCGAAGGCGAGGACCTTGCGGCCGGGCGCCCCGTCCCCGTTCTCCGTGCTCACCCGCACCGTGTAGCGGGCGCCCGCGGCGAGCGGTGAGGTGCTGTGCCAGCGGGAGCCGTCCGCGGAGAGTTCGCCCGCCACGTACCGCCCGGCCGCGTCCGTGGCCGTCACGTCGGTGATGCGTCCGCCGGAGCCCTCGGCGGTGATCTCCAAGGGTTTGTCCGGGTCGGCCTTCTTGCCGTTGCCGACCGGGGCGTTGAAGGAGATCTGTTCCGCCGCGTCGTACGGCCTGGCCGAGAGCGGGTGACCCTCGGAGTCGCAGGCCGTGACGCCCGCGCCCAGGGTGACCAGCAGCAGGGTGCAGCTGGTGATGGTGGGGACTCGCCGCGGGCGCGACGGTGTCGAGAGTCCGAGCGCGCGGAGGCCCGAAGGGTCGAGCACGGTCGGCTTCTCGACACCGCCACGCGCCGGCAGGCGCATATCGGACGCAGCGGCGCCTCGAAAAAATGCAGAGGGGCTCATGCGTTCAACATAGGAACGCACGACCACTGCGGCGCGGCGAGTGGCCCGTGTGGGGGATGCCCTGCCCGACAGACGAGGGAGCCCGGACCCTCCGTGACGGAGTGTCCGGGCTCCAGAGCGCCGAGCGCGTGTTACTGGGTGCGGTTCTCGCCGTGGTAGTACTCGAAGACCCAGCCCCACAGGCCGATCATGATGATCGGCACCGAGAAGTACAGCAGCCACCAGCCGAAGATGACGCCCATGAAGGCGAGTGCGCCACCGATGCCGAGGGAGAGCGGCTGCCAGCTGTGCGGGCTGAAGAAGCCGATCTCACCGGCGTCGTCCGCGACGTCGGCCTCCTTGTTGTCCTGGGCGCCCACGTCGACCCGCCGGGCCGTGAAGGCCAGGTAGTAGCCGATCATGATGCTCAGGCCGAAGCCCAGGAAGAGCGCCGTGGTGCCGGCCGGTTCCTCCGACCAGTAACCGTAGACGATCGCCATGACGAGGATGAAGACGGCCAGCCAGATGAACATCTTGCCCTGGATCTTCACTTGCCGGCCTCCTTGCCACCTGCGAGGGACTTCTCGGCGGGACCGACGTTCTCGAGCTGGTCGATGGCGGCGATCTCCGGGTGGTGCAGGTCGAACGCCGGGGATTCACTGCGGATCCGCGGCAGGGTGAGGAAGTTGTGCCGCGGCGGCGGGCAGGACGTGGCCCACTCCAGCGAGCGGCCGTAGCCCCACGGGTCGTCGACCTCGACCTTCTTGCCGTACTTGGCGGTCTTCCACACGTTGTAGAAGAACGGCAGGATCGACAGGCCGAGCACGAAGGAACTGATCGTCGAGATCGTGTTCAGCGCGGTGAAGCCGTCGGCCGCCAGATAGTCCGCGTACCGCCGCGGCATGCCCTCGGCACCCAGCCAGTGCTGGACCAGGAACGTGCCGTGGAAGCCGATGAACAGCGTCCAGAAGGTGATCTTCCCGAGGCGTTCGTCGAGCATCTTGCCGGTCATCTTCGGCCACCAGAAGTGGAAGCCGGAGAACATCGCGAACACCACCGTGCCGAACACCACGTAGTGGAAGTGCGCCACCACGAAGTACGAGTCCGAGACGTGGAAGTCCATCGGCGGCGAGGCCAGGATGACACCGGTCAGACCACCGAAGGTGAAGGTGATCAAAAAGCCGGTGGCCCACAGCATCGGGGTCTCGAACGACAACGACCCCTTCCACATCGTTCCGATCCAGTTGAAGAACTTCACGCCCGTCGGCACGGCGATCAGGAACGTCATGAAGGAGAAGAACGGCAACAGCACGCCGCCGGTGACGTACATGTGGTGCGCCCACACCGTGACCGACAGGCCGGCGATCGCGATGGTCGCGCCGATCAGGCCCATGTAGCCGAACATCGGCTTACGGGAGAAGACCGGGATGACCTCGGAGATGATGCCGAAGAACGGCAACGCGATGATGTACACCTCTGGATGCCCGAAGAACCAGAAGAGGTGTTGCCACAGCAACGCGCCACCATTGGCGGCATCGAAGATATGGGCGCCGAACTTTCGATCCGCCTCCAGCGCGAACAGCGCGGCGGCCAGCACCGGGAAGGCGAGCAGCACCAGCACCGCGGTGAGCAGCACGTTCCACACGAAGATCGGCATGCGGAACATGGTCATGCCCGGGGCGCGCATGCAGATGATGGTGGTGATGAAGTTGACCGCGCCCAGGATGGTGCCGAAGCCGGAGAACGCCAGACCCATGATCCACATGTCGGCACCGATGCCCGGCGAGCGGACCGCGTCCGACAGCGGCGAGTAGGCGAACCAGCCGAAGTCCGCGGCGCCCTGCGGGGTGAGGAAGCCGCCCACCGCGATCAGCGAGCCGAACAGGTACAGCCAGTAGGCGAACATGTTCAGCCGCGGGAACGCCACATCGGGGGCACCGATCTGCAGCGGCATGATCCAGTTCGTGAAACCGGCGAACAGCGGGGTGGCGAACATCAGCAGCATGATCGTGCCGTGCATCGTGAACGCCTGGTTGAACTGCTCGTTCGACATGAGCTGGTTGCCGGGGCGGGCCAGCTCGGCGCGCATCAGCAGCGCCATCACGCCGCCGATGACGAAGAACGCGAACGACGTGACCAGATACAGCGTGCCGATCGTCTTGTGGTCCGTGGTGGTGAGCCACTTGACGACGACGTTGCCGGGCTGCTTCCGCCGTACCGGGACCTCGTTCTGGTACGTGTCTTCCGGCGCGGCACCCTGAGGTTCGTTGAGGATGCTCACAGTTGGTTCGTCTCCCGGTTCTTCTCGTGGTCCGTCTGCTCGATACCGGCCGGGACGTAACCGGTCTGGCCCTTCTCCGCGAGCTCCCTGAGGTGGGCCTCGTAACGCTCGGGAGAGACGACCTTCACGTTGAAGAGCATCCGGGAGTGGTCGACGCCGCACAGTTCGGCGCACTTGCCGAGGAAGGTGCCCTCCTTGTTGGGGGTCACCTGGAAGGAGTTGGTGTGGCCCGGGATGACGTCCTGCTTCATCAGGAACGGCACCACCCAGAAGGAGTGGATGACGTCACGTGAGGTGAGGACGAAGCGGACCGTCTTGCCCTTGGGGAGCCAGAGGGTCGGGCCGGGGTTGCCCGTCTGCGGGTTCTCCGAGCCGGGCGTGCCGGCGTCGTAGACACCGCCGGCGTTCGCCGGGAAGTCGTCCTTGAACCGCTGCGGAATCGCGTCCAGGTTCTTGTCGGTCTTCGCGTCGCCGTTCGAACCCTCGACGTCCTCGACGTAGTTGAAGCCCCAGCTCCACTGGTAGCCGACGACGTTGACCGTGACATCCGGCTTCTTGTCGAGGCTGAGGAGCTCCGACTCGTCGCGGGCGGTGAAGTAGAACAGCACCGAGACGATGATGAGGGGGACCACCGTGTACAGCGCCTCGATGGGCATGTTGTACCGGGTCTGCGGGGGAACTTCGACCTTGGTGCGGCTGCGCCGGTGGAAGAAAGCACTCCACAGGATCAGGCCCCAGACCAGCACGCCCGTGGCGAGTGCTGCGGCCCACGAGCCCTGCCACAGGGAGAGGATCCGCGGAGCCTCTTCCGTGGTCGGGGTGGGCATACCAAGGCGGGGGAAGTCTTCCCAGTTGTACGAGCAACCAGAGGCTGTCGCCAGGACCAGGCCCGCAGTCAGTGCCTGCAGCAGCTTCCGCCGCATCGGGCGCTGCGGCGTGGGGGTACCGCCCGCGCCCCCCAGGGCGTGGGGGAGGTCGGAGCCGTTGGGACTCACGTAGCGCCTTCCCGAGAGTCTCGCCCGCGCGTGTTGGCTGCGGCCTTCTCGGTGGTCGGTCGCCGCCCTGCGTCGGGCAGGGGTTTGGATGTTTATGCGGACCAAACCCTAGCCGACGCTCTCCGGGGGTTCGCGGGGAGGGGGCCCCTATGTGCCGCCGGTCAGCCGAAGGGTGGTTGGGGCGCCTAATAGCTCGGGGGTGCGGCTTTGTGTGCGTGTGCGGGAGCGTTGTGGTTGCTCGCTCCCCCACTCTCGGCTGCTCCCCCAGTGCCTCAAGGGCCTGGGGGGACCCCCATCGCGGCGGGGCCGCATATCGACACAACCCCGCGCCCCTTGGGTTCGCTGCCCTCAGGTCCGCTGCCCTGCTGGAAGTAGCGTTGTTGTGTGGCCTACTTCGACGCTGCTTCCAGCGCCCCTCTTCATCCCGTTGCTCGGCAGGCCCTTGTCGCCTCGCTCGACGAAGGGTGGGCCGACCCCGCCCGTCTCTACCGCGAGGGACGCCGCGCCCGGCTGTTGCTCGACGCGGCGCGTGAGGCCGCTGCCGAAGCGGTGGGCTGCCGTCCGGACGAGTTGGTGTTCACGTCCTCCGGTACGCGGGCCGTGCACTCCGGGATCGCGGGGGCACTGGCGGGACGCCGCCGTGTCGGGCGCCACCTGATCGTGTCCGCTGTCGAACACTCTTCGGTGCTGCATGCGGCGGAGGTCCACCGGGCCGAGGGCGGGTCGGTGACCGAAGTGCCCGTACTGCGCACGGGTGCCGTCTTCCCCGACGCGTACGCCGCCGCCCTCCGCCCCGACACCGCGCTCGCCTGTCTGCAGTCGGCCAACCATGAGGTGGGTACGGAGCAGCCGGTCGCCGCCGTCGCCGCCGCGTGTCGTGAGGCGGGCGTACCGCTGTTGGTGGACGCGGCGCAGTCGTTGACCTGGGGGCCGGTCGAGGGTGACTGGTCGGTGCTGACGGGCAGCGCCCACAAGTGGGGCGGGCCGTCGGGTGTCGGGCTGCTCGTCGTACGCAAGGGGGTGCGGTACGCCCCTCAAGGCCCCGTCGACGAACGGGAGTCGGGCCGCGCTCCCGGCTTCGAGAACATCCCCGGCATCGTCGCCGCGGCGGCCTCACTGCGTGCGGTGCGCGCGGAGGCTGCCGCCGAGTCGGCCCGGCTGCGGGAGTTGACGGACCGGATCCGCGCACGGGCGCCGGAACTGGTCCCGGACGTGGAGGTGGTGGGCGACCCGGTGCACCGGCTCCCCCACCTGCTCACCTTCTCCTGTCTCTATGTCGACGGAGAGACACTGCTGCACGAGCTCGACCGCGAGGGCTTCTCGGTGTCGTCCGGATCGTCCTGCACGAGCAGCACGCTGACGCCGAGCCATGTGCTGAAAGCGATGGGGGTACTGACGGAGGGCAACGTCCGGGTGTCGCTGCCGCTGGGCACGCCCGAGGAGGATGTGGACCGTTTCCTGCGCGTACTGCCGGCCGCGGTCTCGACGGTCCGCCAGAAACTGGGCGCCCCGGTCCACACCCCGAAGGCCCCCGCCGTCGAGGACACCCTCACCGTGGACGCCCTCGGCAGGCGCTGCCCCATCCCGGTCATCGAACTCGCGAAGGTCATCGACGACGTCCCCCTGGGCGGCACGATCCGCGTCCTTTCGGACGACGAAGCGGCCCGCCTGGACATCCCGGCGTGGTGCGCGATGCGGGGTCAGGAGTACGTCGGGGAGGAGCCGGCGGACCACGGTTCGGTTTACGTGGTCCGCCGTACGTCGTAGCCGGGCGACTGTCCGGCCAGGTGTCAGGCCGGCCGTCAGGCCAGGTGCGCCTGGACCTCCGCCGCCGCCTCATGGCCGTACGCCTTGGTGAAGCGGTCCATGAAGTGGACGCGGTGCAGCTCGTACTCCTGCGTGCCGGTGGTCTCGATGACCAGTGTGGCGAGCATGCAGCCGACCTGGGCGGCGCGCTCGTGTGAGACGCCCCAGGCCAGGCCCGAGAGGAAGCCCGCGCGGAACGCGTCGCCGACCCCGGTCGGGTCCGCCTTCACCGTCTCCTCGGCGGTGGCGACCTCGATGGTGTCCTCGCCGACGGCCTCTATGCGGACGCCGCGCGCGCCGAGGGTCGTCACGCGGTGGCCGACCTTGGCGAGGATCTCGGCGTCCGTCCAGCCGGTCTTGGACTCGATGAGCCCCTTCTCGTACTCGTTCGAGAAGAGGTACGTCGCGCCGTCCAGGAGTATCCGGATCTCCTCGCCCTCCATGCGCGCGATCTGCTGGGAGAAGTCGGCCGCGAAGGGGATCCCCCGGGTCCGGCACTCCTCGGTGTGCCGGAGCATCGCCTCGGGGTCGTCCGCGCCGATGAGGACGAGGTCGAGCCCGCCCACCCGGTCGGCGACCGACTTGAGCTCGATGAGCCGGGCCTCGCTCATGGCGCCGGTGTAGAAGGAGCCGATCTGGTTGTGGTCGGCGTCCGTGGTGCAGACGAAGCGCGCGGTGTGCAGCACCTCGGAGATGCGTACGGACTCGGTGTCGACGCCGTGCCGGTCCAGCCAGGCCCGGTACTCGTCGAAGTCGCCGCCCGCGGCTCCGACCAGGATCGGCCGGGAGCCGAGCTGGCCCATGCCGAAGGCGATGTTGGCGCCCACACCTCCCCTGCGTACGTCCAGTTTGTCGACCAGGAACGAGAGGGAGACCGTGTGCAGCTGGTCGCCGACCAGCTGGTCGGCGAATCGGCCGGGGAAGGTCATGAGGTGGTCGTTGGCGATGGAGCCGGTAACTGCGATACGCACGGCTAGGACACGCTCCTGCGAGGAGGGAGAGTTGACAGTTCACGCTATCGGGTCGGCTCCGCAACTTCGAAGCGGGAAGAACTACCCGATAGTAGGGCTTTTGCCGTAGGCCATGCGGTGCATACGGTTCCGATATGACGAACCTCAAGATCCACGGCTCCGCTCCGCTGGGCCTCGAAGGCGGTCTCGACCTCGAGGGCGGCCTCGCGGAGCTGCGCGGCGATTGCGCCCGGATGGTGCCGCACTGGACCGCACCCGCCCGGATCACTCCCCTCCCGGTCTCCCCGTCACTCATCCACGGCGTAACGGTTCCGCCGAAGTCCGCCCGCCTGCTGGACGCGATGTCGGACTACGGGGACTGAGCGCTCCGCTGGGTTCGGCGGTTCTGATCTGCGGGTCCGTTGTGGCTGGTCGCGCCCGCGCGGCGGAGCCGCAAATCGACACAGCCCCGCGCCCCTGAGAGGCCTGCGGCCTCCCTAGGGGCGCGGGGCCGCATATGCCACAGCCTCGCGCCCCTGAACGGGCGCGACGCCACGAACGGCTCCAAGGAGGGAACCAAGCGCTCCCCCGCCGCGTCCCATGGCTGTCCCCCGTAAAGGGGAGACGGGATACGACCCTGCTGCGCCCTGCCCTGTCAGGGCTGGGTCTCATGGGACCGCGGTGCGGTAGAAGGAGCGATGCGGTGAACACCGAGCGACCCGACGACGATGCCGTCCGGGAGGAAGCCGCCACGGACGAAACTGTCAGGGACGACGCCGCCCGGGACGAGACGGTCCGGGAGGAAGCTGCCACGGACGAGACCGTCCGGGAGGAAACCGCCCGGGACGAACCCGTCGGGGAGGAAGCCGCCCGGGACGAACCCGTCGGGGACGAGGCTGCCCGGGACGAACTCGTCGGGGTCGAACCCGTCGGGGTCGATGCCAGCCAGGACGAGGCCGGTCAGGACCAGGCCGCCCCGGACGAGGTCGTTCGGGACGAAGCTGTTCGGGACGAGCCCGTCCGGCCGCGCCGGAGGCGTTCGGTGGCAGTCGCCGCCTCGGTCGCGGCCGCGGTGCTGCTCGTCGGGGGCGGCGGGGCGTACTTCGCCACGAGTGCGGCGGGTGGCAGTGGGGCGGACGACCGGGGCGGGTCCGGTACGCCGGGAGGCGAGGGCGATCCGCCGCCGCTCGCCCTGGACGGCTACACCGAGAGCGGTACGGGCGACACGACCGGCATCGCGCCCGGCGAGCCCGACCCGAACGGCACGAAGTACCGCTTCGAGGGCAAGGCCCCCGACGGCCCCGACTCCGCTCCCGTATACCGCACGAAGGGCGAGGTCACGGCCTCCGAGGTCGCCGAACTGGCGAAGGCCCTCGGCGTGGCGGGCAAGCCGACGGCTCAGGGCGAGGCCTGGAGGGTCGGGGTCGGCAAGGACGGTTCGGGACCGGGCCTTCAGGTGAGCAAGAAGGCGCCCGGCACCTGGACGTACAGCCGCTCTGTCCCCGACATCGACCCCTGCGAGAGCACCACGGTGTGCGAGAGCGGCGCGACCACCCCGGACCCCAAGGTCGCCCCGGTGAGCGTGGACGCCGCGAAGAAGGCCGCCGCGCCCGTCCTGAAGGCGACCGGCCAGGACGACGCGAAGCTCGACGCGAGCCAGCTCATGGGCACGAAGCGCGTGGTGAACGCCGAGCCGAAGGTCGGCGGGCTGCCGACGTACGGCTGGACGACCGGTGTCCAGATCGGCGCGAACGGTCAAGTGGTGGGCGGCAGCGGCCAGTTGAAGGCACCGGCGAAGGGGGACACGTACCCCGTCCTCGGCGCGGAGAAGACGCTCGACCTGCTGAACCGGTCCGCGGCGGGCGACGGCCGCGTGGGCATCGGCGGGTGCGCCACCCCCGTCCCTCTGGAGGGTACGGAGAATGCCCCGTGCGAGCCGTCGACCTTGAAGTTCACGCCCGCCGCGGTCGTCGAGGGCGCCACCTTCGGCCTGGCGTCGCAGTTCGTGGACGGGCGGCAGGCGCTGGTGCCGTCCTGGCTCTTCGAGGTACGGACCGAAGGGGCCGAGGAGAGCTTCACGGTGACGCATCCGGCAGTCGAGCCGAGGTTCCTGACGTCTCCGGGCCAGCCGAAAGACACTCCGAGCGCTCCGAGCACGAAGCCCGGGGAGCTCGGTGACGATCCGAGCGCCGCGCCGGCCCAGCGGGACGTCAAGGTCGAGGGCTACAGCGCGGACGGCACGAAGCTGACCGTGCGCTTCACGGGCGGCGTGTGCAGCGACTATTCGGCGTCGGCCGAGGAGACGGGCGACGCCGTGACGGTCAAGGTGACCGAGACACCGTGGAAGGACAAGGTCTGCATCATGATCGCGAAGACCTTCCACAAGACGGTGGAGCTGAAGGAGCCGCTCGGGGACCGCAAGGTCGTGAGTACGGACGGCAAGGCGCTGCCGCTGGAGAAGGACCTGCCCAAGCCGACCGAGTAGGCCTGCCGGGCAAACCGCCCGCCGAGTAGGCCTTGAGTACGCGAAGGCGGCGCCCCGTTGGAGGGGGCGCCGCCTCTCTGCGTGACACGGCCTTCTGTACCGCGAGGTACGAGGCCGGGCTCGGGTCAGCTGAAGGAGTCGCCGCAGGCGCAGGAACCCGACGCGTTCGGGTTGTCGATCGTGAAGCCCTGCTTCTCGATCGTGTCCACGAAGTCGATGGATGCGCCGCCCAGGTACGGAGCGCTCATACGGTCGGTGACGACCTTCACACCGCCGAACTCCTTGACGACGTCTCCGTCGAGGGAGCGCTCGTCGAAGAAGAGCTGGTACCGCAGGCCGGAGCAGCCGCCGGGCTGAACGGCGACGCGCAGCGCCAGATCGTCGCGGCCTTCCTGCTCGAGCAGGCCCTTGACCTTGGCCGCGGCGGCGTCCGACAGGAGGATGCCGTCGCTCACGGTGGTGGTCTCGTCCGATACGGACATCTGCTTCTCTCCCGGGTTGTACGGAGACTGCTTGCCGACGGTTGCAACCGGCGGGGCCGCGGATTCATTCCGGGCCGAGCGCGTGTCTTTCGCTTGCTCCTTCATGCTCGCACATGCGGTCGGGACCGGAAAATGCCCTGTGGACAAGCCGCGGGCCTGTGGACAACCCCCGGGAGCAGCCTTCCTGGACGGCCCTGGACCGCTCTGGACAGCCCCGGGTGTACGCCTTCGATGTACGCCTTCCCGCAACCTGCCCGTCCACCGCCTCTCACCGACTCGGAACGCGGCGGGATTCACGTCACATCGACACTATGGCCGTCGTCAAACTGACGTGAAGCGGTTATGATAGATAACGTCAATTCGACGAAAAGGCTTGTCCTGCTTGATCGTTCCAGGTGATTCAAGCGAGCCGCAGAACAGAAAGGGTGCGTGTTTCGTGACCACCGCCCAGACCCAGGAGCTCGACGTACAGCCGACGCCCCTCGCCCTGTTGCTGCTCGGCCGTGAGGCCGACCCGAGGAGCGAGCGCGGCGTCGAGTGTCCCGGTGACCTGCCCTCGCCGTCCGACCCGGACCTGGTCGAGCGCGCCCGCGCGGCAAAGGAGAAGCTCGGGGACAAGGTCTTCGTGCTCGGCCACCACTACCAGCGTGACGAGGTCATCCAGTTCGCGGATGTCACCGGAGACTCCTTCAAGCTCGCCCGGGACGCGGCGGCGCGGCCCGAGGCCGAGTACATCGTCTTCTGCGGTGTGCACTTCATGGCGGAGTCGGCGGACATCCTGACCGGCGACGACCAGAAGGTCGTACTGCCGGATCTCGCCGCCGGCTGCTCCATGGCCGACATGGCGACGGCCGAGCAGGTCGCCGAGTGCTGGGACGTACTGGCCGAGGCGGGGATATCCGAGCAGGTCGTCCCCGTCTCGTACATGAACTCGTCCGCGGACATCAAGGCGTTCACGGGCAAGCACGGCGGCACGATCTGCACGTCGTCCAATGCCAAGCGGGCCCTGGAGTGGGCCTTCGAGCAGGGCGACAAGGTGCTCTTCCTGCCCGACCAGCACCTGGGCCGGAACACCGCGGTGCGGGACATGGGCATGTCGCTCGACGACTGCGTCGTCTACAACCCGCACAGGCCGAACGGCGGGCTGACCGCCGAGCAGCTGCGCGACGCGAAGATGATCCTGTGGCGGGGCCACTGCTCGGTGCACGGGCGCTTCTCGCTGGAGAGCGTGGCGGACGTGCGCGCGCGGATCCCGGGCGTGAACGTCCTCGTCCACCCCGAGTGCAAGCACGAGGTCGTGGCCGCGGCGGACTACGTCGGTTCGACCGAGCACATCATCAAGACCCTGGAGGCGGCTCCGGCGGGCTCCAAGTGGGCGATCGGTACGGAGCTGAATCTCGTACGCCGCCTGGCGAACCGTTTCGCGTCCGAGGACAAGGAGATCGTCTTCCTCGACAAGACGGTCTGCTTCTGCTCGACGATGAACCGCATCGACCTGCCGCACCTGGTCTGGGCGCTGGAGTCCCTGGCCGAGGGCAACCTCGTGAACCGTATCGAGGTCGACCGGGAGACCGAGCAGTTCGCGAAGCTGGCGTTGGAGCGGATGCTGGCGCTGCCGTAACTCGGTGCCCGGCCCCGCTCACCCCGAGACGGACTTCCGCTCGGGGTGAGCGGGGTCGAGGCTGAAGACCGTGCCGTCCGGGATGGTCACCACCAGCGCCCCCTCCTGGAGCAGCACCTCGGGCTCGACAACGAGGCCGGACGACACCTTCTCGGCGCGTGGCAGCGTCTCCCACAGCAGCGTGCCCTCGCGCGCGTCGAGGGCCGCCACGCGGCCGCTGGCACTGGCCAGGTACACAGCCCGTGTCCGCGGGTCGTACGTGGGCAGGCTCGGCAGTTCCAGGCTGGTCGAGGTCTGCCGCAGCGGCTTGCCCGTGCGGGCCGACACGGCGGTCACCCGGCCGCTGGAGGCGGCGAACCACAGCGTGCCGTCCACCAGGGTCACCTGTCCCGCGTACTCCTTGGCCAGCTTCGTCGTGCTGCGGGCACCGGTGACCGGATGGACCAGCAGGATCCGGTCGTACCGCGCCTCCTCGCTGACCAGCTCTTCCCCTCCCTCGTTCTCGGTCGACAGCAGGAAGAGCAGCCGGCCGTCGAGGACCCCGAGGAGGCCACCGTTGCTCGGTCCCGTCAGCCGCCGTGTCGAGCCGTCGGTCGGATTCAGCTGCAGGATGAGATGGTTCCGAGGTTCCGTTGTCTCCGGGAGGCACTCCAGATACAGGCCCTCGCCGGCCTCGGTGAACGCGCAGTAGTGGTTCGCGGGCAGCGGCTTCGTCCAGCGCTCGGCGCCGGTACGCGGCGACAGGGCCACCAGCGAGCGGCCGCTCTTGTCCGGCGTCACGACCACGCCGCCGGAGAAGGTCATGTCGACGTAGCCCTCACTCACCGTACGGCGCCAGAGCCGCTCACCGGTCTCGGCGTCGAGGGCAATGATGTCGGTCGGGTCGGTCCCGGTGGATTCGCCGATGATCTGCTGCTGTACCAGGACCACGCCGTCCCGGACGCCGAGGGGATAGGCGGAGTACATCGCGCTGTCGGTGCCGGAGGGCGCGATGCCGGCGCGCCAGACGGTCTTGCCGGTCCGGCCGTCCAGGCGTACGGGAAGGACTCCGTCGCCCCCGCAGTAGACGGCGTCCTCGTGCACCAGGCACTCGGGCCCGCCCTCCGTCCCGTTGTGCACTTTCATGGCCTTCTTCGCGCCTCGCGGGGCGCTCTCGTACACCGTTGTCTGCCACGGCTTCCAGCCCTGGGGCAGCCCCGCCCCCTGGCCGTCCGCCTGTCCCGGCCCGATCAGCAGATAGGCCGTCAGCCCGAGAACGATCGCGCCGACTGTGCCGGTCGCGGCCCACAGCGGGCGGATACGGCTCCGCAGGCCGGGCCGACCGTCGCCGCCCGGGTCGGCCACCGTCCCGGGGCGGGTCTCCGCCCCCGCCTGCGGGGCCCGGCCCAGTGCCACGGTGGGCAGGTCGCCCGCGTCGCCCTCCGGCAGGACTGTCGCGAACTCCCGTCCCAACTCGTCGAGTCCGGGCCGTTCCGCCTCATCCTTGGCCAGGCAGCGCTCCAGGACCGTGCGCAGCGGCCCGTCCACCCCGTCCAGCACGGGTTCGTCGTGGACCACCCGGTAGGCCGTCAGATAGGGGCTGTCGGTGTCGAAGGGGCCTCGTCCGGTCACGGCGTACACCAGGAGCGCGCCGAGCGAGAACACGTCGGAGGCCGGACCGACCGTGCGGGCGTCGGTCAGCTGCTCCGGGGACATGAACGGCGGGGTGCCGATCATCTGGCCGGTCTCGGTCAGGGTCTGGTTCTCCGCCGCGCGGGAGATGCCGAAGTCGATGACCCGGGGGCCGTCCTCGGCCATCATGACGTTCGCCGGCTTCAGGTCGCGGTGCACGACCCCGGCCCGGTGAATGTCGCGCAGCGCCTCCACCAGCCCGAGCGCCAGCTGCCGCAGCTCGGCGTCCCGGAGCGGGCCCCGGTCGCGGATCCGTTGCGCGAGCGAGCGGCCGGGCACGTACTGCGTCGCCATCCACGGCCGCGCCGCCTCCGGGTCGGCGTCCACGACCGGTGCGGTGAAGGCGCCGCTCACCTTGCGGACGGCCTCGATCTCCTGCCGGAACCGGGCCCGGAAGACGCCGTCCGCGGCGTACTGGGCGTGCACCACCTTGACGGCGACCTCGCGCCCCGAACGGGCTCTGCCCCGGTAGACGACCCCCATGCCCCCGGCTCCGAGCCGGTCGACCAGCTTGTACCCGCCGACCGACTTCGGGTCGTCCCTGTGCAGTGGCACCGCCCGAATCCCCTTCCCCCGTAAAGCAGTTCGAGCCCACAGGATACGTAACGGCACACAACGGCGGCCGAGCACCGGACCGTTGAGTTGGGAACCCGACCGCCGCCTTCCAGTACAGCCGTCGCCCGCGGTCCCCGGGGTGCCGCAATGCGGGCTCGCCCGTGTCCATCGACGTGTGTTCTCGTTTTTAGGGATGTACTTCTTAGAGGTACGCCACTAAAAACGAGGCGCCCTGTGACGCGACGTTCCCACAGCTCCATCCCCAAGCCGCCCCAGATCTTCGACCGTGACTGGGAGTGGAGCGAGTTGACCGCTTTCGTCTCCGACGAGGAGCCAGGGCCGCGCCTCGCGGTCGTGTCCGGGCGTCGCAGACGGGGGAAGAGCTTCCTGCTCGAAGCCCTCACCGAAGCGACCGGCGGCTTCTACTTCGCCGCCGTCGAGGGCACGCGGGCCGAGGCACTGAGTCTCCTCGGCCAGGAGATCGCACGCTTCACTGACGCTCCCGTGCCGCTCCGTCCTCAGGACTGGACCGAAGCCCTGGAACTGCTCTTCGACCTGGCTGCGCAGCGCCCCGTCCCGATCGTCATCGACGAGTTCCCCTATCTGGTCCGGGGCGACGCCTCCCTCCCATCCCGCCTCCAGCGGGCCATCGGTGTCCGCGCGGGCCGTCATCTGCGCCGCCACCCCCGCATCCTCCTCTGCGGCAGCGCGATGTCGTTCATGGGCGGGCTACTGTCCGGTACGTCACCGCTGTACGGCCGCGCGGGACTCGACCTCGTCGTGCATTCCCTGGGCTACCGGGAGGCAGCCAGGTTCTGGGAAATCACCGACCCAAGGCTCGCGGTCGTCACCCACGCGGTGGTCGGCGGAACCCCGGCCTACCGACGGGAGTTCGTGGACGACGACGCGCCGACAGGACTGGACGACTTCGACAACTGGGTCTGCCGTACGGCCCTCAACCCGGCCCGTCCGCTGTACGGCGAGGCGGAGTTCCTGCTGGCCGCCGAACCCGACGTACGCGATCGCGCGCTCTACCACTCCGTTCTCGCGGCGGTCGCGGCAGGCAACCACACCAGTGGTGGCATCGCGAACGCGGTGGGCCGCAAGGCGACAGACATCTCGCAGCCACTGACGGTGCTCAAGCGGTGCGGACTGCTGACCGTGGAACCGGACGCCTTCCGCGGCAACCGCAGCGCGTATCGCATCGCCGAACCGCTGATCACGTTCCATCACGCGGTGATACGCCCCAACCAGACCCGCCTGACCCGCCAGAGCAACCCTGCGGCGGCCTGGTCCCTGTCCCGTGACACGTTCCTGAGCAAGGTCGTCGGCCCTCACTTCGAGCACCTGTGCCGCGAGTGGGTCGCCTGGCACGCCGAACCCGACACCTTCGGCGGTCTGCCCATCGACGTCACCTCGGGAACCGTCGCCGATCCTGCCGCACGGACCTCCCACGAGGTCGACGTCGTCGTACGCGGCGCGGTCGGCCAGGACCACGGCATCCTGCTGTCGATCGGCGAGGCGAAGTGGAACAAGGCCATGGACGTACGCCACCTCGACCGGCTCCGCCACATCCTGGGACTCCTCGCATCCCGAGGCATCGACACGAGCCACACCCGCCCGGCCTGTTACAGCGGCGTCGGCTTCACCTCGGCCCTGCAGGAAGCGGCCGAACGCGGCGAAGTGGTCCTCGTGGATCTGGGGCGCCTGTACGGCGGGGCGTAGACGCTCCGTCGGGCAACGCCAGTGAGGGGTGTCCCTTGACAAGGGCTCGCGCTCCACGGAAGGGCTGACGACTGGCCGTACCAGGCCGGCTGCTGTCACGGCCTCACCGAATCGGGGATCAGATACGGATTCTGAGCCCGTCCGGCGGCACTCAAGCCTCATCGCCGACACGGTTACCTGCACGGATCATTCGACGAATGCCGACCTGCGCGGCGGCCAGGTCGTCCTGGGCGCCAGGCCGGAGCGTCTTCAGGCCAGGGTCGGGCCTCGCGGTCGTTCATTGCCCGGTATGCGTCGGGTACGCGGCGCTCGCGCCGCCAACACCCTGTTCATGGCGCCCCCGGCCCGGTCCACACCGAGATCACCCACACCACCCGAGCGAACTGATCCGCGAGGGCTACGCCTGGACCGGCGTGGCAGGTGCGTCCGGTCCGCCCGGTGCGATCCCCTCGGCGAAGTCCGCCGCGACCGCGCGGACTTTGCGGTGCTGCTGGCGGGAGAGGGCGACGAGAATCTGGAAGGCGCCGGCCTCGTCGCAGCCTCTGCGGGCCATGAGCATGCCCTTGGCCCGTTCGATGAGGGCGCGGCCCTCGAGGGCCTCTTTGAGTTGCCGGTTCTCGGTCCTGAGCGTCTCCAACTCGTCGATCACCGCCAGAATCGCGCGCATGGCGTCCATGAGCATGACCGCGTTGTCCGGCGCGGAGGCGGGCGGCGAGCCCCCGGAGACATGCGCGGGGACTTCCGGCATCGTTGCTGATCCGTCGGAAGACATACGGGTCATGGTGATGGCGGAATGCCGGCTTCCACGGAGCGATCACGAAGTATGCGCAGAGTTTCACCTTCTTGTAATCAATGCGGGGGTCCGGCTATGTCTGACCTGCACTGGTGATGCTGGAGTGACTGGGGTGACTGAAGTGAGCTTCTGGGACCTTCCCCGGTAAACAGCAGGCTAATTACCGGCAGATACAGTCCGAATGGCGCACGAACCGTACGAGCTCGCTGCTAGCCTCTGGATCCGCTCCTGACCATGGAGCCCGGTACATGACCCGTACCTCTGGCACGTCCCACACCTCCCCGCGCCGCGTCGAGACCGTACGTCGCAGAGGGCCACCGCTTGCTTCTCCGCCCGTGTCCTCGGGCGGCTTCGGTGTCCGTCGCGCTGCGTCGTCACGGGCACGCACAGGGGAGCTCCATGGCGAACGTCATCAATTCCCGTACACAGGCCCGCGAAGTGGCCGATGTCGATGAAGTGGCCGATATCCAAGACTCGGGCAATACGGGCATCCAGGAGCTCGGCGGCGGAGCGCGCGGCGACGGTGCCGCGCCCCGGCTGACCGTCTTGATACCCACCCGCAACGAGCAGGAGAGCGTTCCGCTGCTGCTCGACCGGCTCGCCCCGGCTCTCGTCCCGCTGGGTGCGGAAATCCTGTTCGTGGACGACAGTGATGACGCGACGGTCCAGGAGGTCGCGGCCCTCGCGCCCGACTCCCCGGTCCCGGTCCGTCTGCTGCACCGTCCGTCCGGCGGGCGCTCAGGAGGTCTGTCCGGGGCGGTGGTTGCCGGCATGCGGGCCGCGCGCGGCGCCTGGGTCCTGGTCATGGACGCGGACCTGCAGCATCCGCCTCAGGCCGCCGCGCTGCTCGCGCGGACCGCGATGCGCGAGGGCGTCGACATCGCCGTCGGCACCCGCTACGCCGGTGCCGGGCAGTCCGAGGGCCTGGCGGGCGGCAGTCGGCAGGCGACGTCGTCGACCGCGACACGCCTGGTCAAGGCCGCTTTCCCGCGTCGTCTGGCCACCGTCAGCGATCCGCTCAGCGGTCTCTTCGCGTTCCGCAGGGACTCGATCGACGCCGACCTGCTGCGGCCCGTCGGCTTCAAGATCCTGCTGGAGATCCTCATCCGGCACCCGGCGGCCCGGGTTGCCGAGGTCGCCTACACCTTCGCCCCCCGCGAGGCGGGCCGCTCCAAGGCATCGCTGCGGGAAGGGCTCGCCTTCGTACGGCACATGGGGCGGCTGCGCAGCGGAGTGGCGGGCGGTCAGCGGCAGTTGCTGCGCATGGCGGCGTTCGGCGCGGTCGGAGCATCCGGGATCGTGGTCAACACCGCCGCGCTGTGGCTCTTCTTCGAGGTCCTCGGCGTGCATCACCTGGTGGGCGCCGCGCTCGCGACGCAGTTCTCGACGGCCTGGAACTTCGTCCTCACCGATACCGTCGTCTACCGCAAGGGACAGCGCCAAGGCACCTGGTACGGGCGCGCCGGGCGGTTCTTCGCCATGAACAACCTGCTGCTCGTCGCCCGGCTGCCGCTGCTGCAATGGCTGGTCGTCGCGGGCACGGGCGTGCTCGCCGCGAACGCCCTCACGCTGGTGGGCCTCTTCCTGCTCCGGTTCCTGATCAGCGATCGCGTGATCTACCGGGGCGGTGAGAAGAAGGTCAATCGACGCGATCCCGTGAAGATGCTGGTGGATACGGAGGCGGAGACCGCCGCGGCGCCCAGCCGCAAGCGCTCCGTCTACCTCCCCTACCGGTACGACGTCGCCGGCACCGTCACCATCGGTTCCCAGATCCGGCTGCCCGAGCTGGAGTTCTTCCGCGCGCAGTGGATCCCGGACGCGGACGTCGACATCGCCGTACGCGTCGGGGACGTCGGGCGGCGCATGCCCCGCCGACGGGCCGCCCTCACCGAGGACCACGGCGATTCGGCGGCCCTGCGCTACGAAGAGCACCTGGGCAGGTTCGGCGCCAACTTCCGGGTACGCCTCGGTCCGCCGATCACCGTCGAGGTGGGTCCGCTGCTCGCCCGTTCCCCGCACGTCGTGTACACGAACGTCGTCGAGGCACTGCTGCGGTTCGTGCTCATCTCCCGCGGGCGCATGCTGCTGCACTCCGCCTGTGTCGAGCTCGACGGGCACGGGGTGATGCTGTCCGCGCTCACCGACACCGGGAAGACGGCGACCATACTGCGGCTGCTGCGAGAGCAGGGCGGACGGTTCCTGTCGGACGACATGACCGTCGTGGACGCCACCGGGCGCGCGGTCTGCTTCCCGAAGCCGCTCACCATCAGCGCGCACACGCTGCGCGCCGTGCAGGCCGAGGACCTCACGAAGAAGGAGTGGCGCCGGCTCAACTTCCAGTCGCGGCTGCACTCCAAGGGCGGGCGGTCCATCGCGCTGATGCTGGCCCGCTTCAACCTGCCCATCATGGGCATCAACGCGATCACCCAGATCCTGATTCCACCGCCGAAGTACACCGTCGACCGGCTCGTGCCGTGCCGGCTCGGAACGAGCACCGAGGTGAAGGACCTCTTCGTCATCGAGCGCGGCACACCTGCCCTGTACGACCTCGACTCCGCCGACGCCCTGGAGCGGATGCTCGTCAACACCGAGGACGCGTACGGTTTCCCGCCGTACCGCTATCTCGCGCCCGCGCTGCGGATCGGCGGTCTCGACCACACCGAACTGCGCGCCCGGGAGCGGGAGATCCTCGCCGGTTTCCTCTCCGGCGTCCGCACCCGCGTGCTGGCGTCGGACAGCTTCGGCTGGGCCGACGAGATCCCGAGGCTGCTGGCCGGTGAACAGGCGCAGCACGTGTCCCAGGCCGTGGCCGAGGCCTGGCCGCGCTGGGGGCTGCTGCCCGGCGGCGCCGCCGCATGACCGAACGGTCCGTGCTCCCCGGGGAAGCACCCCGAACCGCCCCGGTGCCGGCACTCTCCGGCACCGGGGTCCGAGCGGCTCTGCCCCTCGTCGGCGTGCTGCTCGCCGCCGCGCTTCTCCGCTTCTACCGACTGACCGGCACCGGGTTCAACAGCGACGAGGCGGTGTACACGGGCACGTCGGCGTCCCTCGCGGGAGACGATCAACTCGGCTCGCTCTTCCCGGTGTTCAGGGCTCATCCCATTCTGTTCCAGTCGCTGGTCTCGCTCGCGCTGCGCATCCACGAGAGCGACTGGATGGCGCGCGCGGTGCCGGCGCTGCTCGGCGTGGCGACGGTCTGGCTGACGTACGCGCTGGGCCACCGGCTGTACGGGCGGCGGGCCGCGCTCATCGGTGCACTGCTGCTCGCCGTGATGCCGTACCACGTCGTCGTCAGCCGTCAGGTGCTGCTCGACGCGCCGATGGTCCTGTGCGCGACGGGCGCGCTGTACTGCGTGATCCGCTACGCCGAATCGCCCACGCCACGCTGGCTGTTTGCCGCGGGCGGCGTGCTGGGGCTCACGGTCCTGGCCAAGGAGACGTCGCTCGTCTTCCTGGGTTCGTTGTATGCCTTCTTCGCGCTGACCCCGGCCGTACGCATCCGCTGGCGGCATCTGCTGCCCGCGCTCGGAGCGGTCGGGGCGGTGGCGGTGGCGCATCCGCTGTCGCAGCTGCTGGCCGGGCATTCGAAGGCGGGCGGCAACTATCTGCTGTGGCAGATGTTCCGGCGCGCCAATCACCCCTATTACTTCTACGCGTGGGAAGTTCCCTGGGCCGTCGGCCCGTTGGTGGTGCTCGCGGCCGTGGCCGGGCTGGTGTGGCTGCGGCGCGAGAACACCTGGCGGGAGCGGCTGCTGGTGTGCTGGGTGGCCGTGCCCACGCTGTTCTTCACCGTGTGGCCGGTCAAGGGTTTCCAGTATCTGCTGCCCGCGGCACCGGTGTTCGCGGTGCTGGCCGGGCGGACGCTCACCTCGTTGCCGCGCGTGGTGCGCGCCCAGCGGGTCGCGGCGGTCATGGCCGTCTGTCTGGTGGTCGTGTCGGTCGCCGTCCCGTCCTGGCTGCGGACCGCACCCCAGACGGGGACCCGGTTCCTGGCCGGAACCGGCGGGCTGCCGGGCGGACGCGAGGCGGGCCTGTGGGTGCGTACGCACGCGCCCGAGGGCTCGCGGCTTCTCGCCATCGGACCGTCCATGGCGAACGTGGTGCAGTACTACGGGCTGCACCCGGTCTCCGCGCTGTCCGTCTCACCGGATCCCGCTCGCCGCAATCCGAGCTACCGGCCCGTCCCGAACCCGGACCGTGCCCTGCGGGAGGGCCGTTTCCAGTACCTGGTGTGGGACGCCTACACGGCTCGTCGTACACCCTTCTTCACTGCCAAGTTGCAGGACCTGGTGGGGCGTTACCACGGTGACGCGGTGTTCACGGCGCGCAACGCGGACGGGGTGCGGGTCGTGGTCGTGTACCGGGTGAACGCGTCATGAGGACGGCATTCGTCGCGATCGTACTGCTGCTCATGGCGGCGGCCACCGGCCCGGCCACCGCGGCAACCCCCGCTACCCGTACGCCCATTGATCACTTCATCTATCTCATGCAGGGCGACCGCACCTTCGACCACTACTTCGGTACCTATCCGGGAGCGGAGGGGCTGCCCGCGCAGACCCGGCAGGCGGTCGATCCGCAGCATCCGGGCGACGGTCTCCTCGCGCCGTATCCGCTGCACGGCGCCGCTCCCGTCTCGCCCGGCGCGGGGCCGCGGCTGGTACGGAAGCAGTACAACCGCGGGCGGATGGATTCCTTCGTCGCCGCCTTCGAACGGCAGGGCAGGGACGGGCGGGTGGTGATGGGCCACTACGACCGCAGGGACGTGCCCTTCTACTGGAACGCGGCCGATCGCTACGAGCTGTTCGACCACTACTTCGCCTCCTCGCTCGACGGCACCCGCGCCAACCGCGCCCACTGGGTGACCGGCGCCGCGGACCTGGACGGCCCCACCGTCTTCGACCGACTGGAAGAGGCGGGCGTCAGCTGGAAGTTCTACGTCCAGAACTACGACGCGAAGAAGACCTACCGGGCGGCCTCGGCCTCGGACACCCAGACCGTGCGGGTGCCGCTCCTCGACATCCCGCGTTTCGTCAAGGACCCGAAGCTCAACTCCCACATCGCCGATCTCAGCGAGTACTACCGGGACCTGGAGCGCGGCACGCTGCCCTCGGTGGCGTACATCGCCTCCTCGGGCGCGGGCGAGCGCTCCGAGCGGTCCGTGCCGGCCGGACAGCGGCTGGTGCGCGAGCTGACATCGGGGTTGATGGTCAGTCCGTACTGGTCGTCCTCGGCGCTGCTGTGGTCGTACGACGGCTCGGGCGGCTGGTACGACCATGTGAAGCCGCCGGCCGGGCTCGGGCTGCGGGTGCCCGCGCTGCTGGTCAGCCCTTACACGGCGCGCGGCGCGGTGCAGCACGGACAGTACGAGGCGGCGAGCGCGCTGCGGTTCGTGCAGGAGAACTGGGGGCTGAGGAAGCTGGGCGGACGCGTGTCCCAGGCCCGCAGCCTCGGCGACGCCTTCGACTTCCGTGCTCCGCCACGGCGCGCCGAGCTCATCCCCGCCGAAGCGCGTGAGGCCGCGCTTCCGGTGGCACACCGGCCCTCGCCCGTGCCCGTGTACGCGGTGTACGGCGGGGCGTGCACCGTGGTGGCGTTGTTGCTGTGGGGGGCGGTGCGGCCCAAGTGGCGTATGACATGAGGTGGTTGGTGTTTCTCGCCGTCGTCCTGGGGAGCCTGGTCCTGGTGCCGACTCCCGCACTCGCGGCGCCCCCGGTCACCGTCACGGTGCGGACGACTCCCCGACTGGCGGGCGTGCCCTTCGTGTTCGACGGACGGACGGCCGTCACGGGTACGGACGGGGTGGCACGTTTCACGGGGGCGCACGACTTCGGCGGGCACACCCTGAAGGTCGACGACAGTGAACTGGGCTCAGGCGGGCGGAAGTTCGCCTTCGCGCGGTGGGCCGGTCAGCGCGATCCCGACCAGGCGTTCCGGCGCACCGTCGAAGGGCTGCCGCTGCGGGCGGACTACACCGTGACGGCGGCGTTCACGGCCCGCTTCCGGGTGACGGTGCGCTGTGTGGACCAGGACGGCCGGGCCGTGCCCCGGGAGCGGGTGCCCTCGGTGACCGTACGCAGCGACACCGGTCATACGCGGCGGCTGCCGGTGGGCCGTCCGGTCTGGCTGGACGGGCTGTTGCCGGTGTACCGCAAGAGTGTGCTGTCCTCGCGGCGGGTCAGCTACGTCCTGCTGGCGGCCGACGCGTACGGCGCGAACACGGTCGACGCCGGACGGCAGCGGTTCCGGCCCGCCGAGGAGCGGTCCGTGACCTTCGCGACGCCCTTCCACGATCTGACCGTCTCGGCGCAGGACGCCGTGTTCGGTTCGGCGACCGGCAGCGGAGCACGCGTCACGCTGCCCGACGGGACCGTACGCAGTATGCCGTTCGGCACGGACGGGACCGCGACGCTACGGGATCTGCCGCACGCTCAGTACGAGGTGGAGGTGACCGGGGGCAAGGGGCTGCGGGCCGCGCAGCAGATCCGGCTCTCGCGGACCCAGGCCGTGCAGATGCGCGTGGTCAGCCGGGTGGATCTGGTGCTGGCCGTCGGGACGGTGGCGGCCGTGGCGGTCGGGCTGCTCCTGGTGGGACGGGTACTGCGCCGACGGTGGGATGAAGGGTGACGTCGAGGAGAGGGACCGCACTGCGGGTCGGCCCTGCCCTTGTGGTGGCCGGGCTGGCCCTGGTCGTGGCCGGGCTGCTGTTTCCGCCGTCCGCCGTGGCGTCCCGGGCCGGCGCACCGGTGACCGTGGGCTCGGCGGACCGGACCCGGACGCCGCTCCTCGCGTACTACTACCAGTGGTTCCAGCGCTCCTCCTGGCAGCGGGCCAAGACCGACCACCCGCGCCTGGGCCGGTACTCGAGCGACGACGCGTCCGTGATCCGTACCCATATCGGATGGGCCCGGTCGGCCGGCATCGACGGTTTCGTGGTGAGCTGGAAGTCCAGTGCCGTCAACAACCGGCGTCTGGAGCTGCTGCTGACCGAGGCACGGGCGCAGGACTTCAAGGTGGCGGTCATCTATCAGGGGCTCGACTTCCGGCGCCGTCCGCTCGCGGCGGCCCGGGTGGCCGCCGATTTCCGTCTTCTGCACGACCGTTACGCACGCGACCCTGCCTTCTTCCGGCTCGGCGGGAAGCCGCTGACGGTGTTCAGCGGGACCTGGGAGTACGCGACCGCGGACATCGCGCGGATCACCGGGCCGGTACGCAAGGGGATGCTCGTCCTCAGCACGGAGAAGAACCCGGAGGGCATCCGCAGGCTGGCACGGGTCACCGACGGGGACGCGTACTACTGGTCGTCGGTGAACCCGGACACCAACGACCGGCACTCGGTGAAGCTGCGCGCCATGGCCGAAACCGCGCACCGCGCGGGCGGCTACTGGATGGCGCCGTTCGCGCCCGGTTTCGACGCACGCCTCGTCGGCGGCACCAAGTCGGTGCCGCGCGACGACGGCCGCACGCTGCGTACCGAGTACGCGGCAGCCGTGGCCTCACGCCCGGATGTGCTCGGGCTGATCAGCTGGAACGAGTTCAGCGAGAACTCGCATGTGGAGCCGTCGGTGGCACACGGGACGCAGGCCTTGGACGAACTGCGTCGGCTGCGCGGAGTTCCCGCGTCCGCCTCTCCTTCCGTGCCGCCCGCCTCCTCGGGAGCCGCCCGTCATGAACCCCTCGGCTACTGGCCCGGGTTGCTGCGAATCGTCGGCTGCGCAGTGCTGCTGATGGTCTCGGTCGCGGCGCTGGCCCGGCTGCGGGGCGTCAGGACGAGAAGAGAGAGAAGAACATGAACAGAACGACCTTCAGAGTGCCCATGCCCAGGAGAACGCATCGCGCCGTACTCGCCCTCGCAGTGGGGGCGAGTACGGCGCTGTTGCTCACCGCTCCGGCGCACGCCGAACTTCCGGGCGCCAGCTCACAGTTGACCCGGGCGCCGTACCTCTCGGACGCCACGACCACCTCGGTGCAGGTGAACTGGGCGACCACGACGCAGAGCCGAGGCTCGGTCCGTTACGGCCCGCTGGGCAACTGCTCCGCTCAGACGGCGACTTCGGCGACGCTGGGCAGTCCGATCACCGTGGGGACGACCCGGGAGTACGCCAGTTCGGTGACGCTGACCGGCCTGAGCGCGAGCACCGGCTTCTGCTATCGCGTCTACACAGCGTCCGGGACGGACCTTCTGGGCACGCTGCCCACACCGAGCTTCACCACACCGGAGTCAGCCTCCTCGACGGCGCCCTTCACCTTCGCCGTGCTCGGCGACACGGGCGAGACCGCGAACAGCGGGGTCAACGACGGCTCGGTGAACGCGAACCAGGCCCAGATCATGAGTCTCATCGCATCCAGCGGCTCCCGTTTCGTCGTCCAGACCGGCGACAACACTCACCCGGGGACCTCGCAGACCCAGTACGGGGACCTCAACCAGACCGGCCCCAATGTGAGTTCATGGTTCGGGCCGTCCTACTGGGCACAGCCCGGCATGCGGATTCCACTCCTCGGCACGGTCGGCAACCACAGCTCGACGGCCACCTATCTGTCGGTGTGGAAGCAGCCGGCGCTGACGGCCTCGTCGGGCGGGGTCTTCGCGATGGTCGACTATCCCTCGTACCTCGGCTCGAACGCGATCAGCTACCCGACGACGTACTACGCCTTCACCACCGGTGGCATCCGCTTCTACGTCCTCACCACGGCGTGGGGGAACTCCAACACCGGTAACGCGACAGGCGGTTCCTGCGGTTCGCACTGCGAGATCTACGAGCAGGACGCGCACGCCCACTGGCAGCACGGATCCGCCGAGTACGAGTGGCTGAAGGCGGATCTCGCGGCCCATCCGACCGGGGCGAAGTTCGCCTTCTTCCACTTCCCGCTGCACTCGGACAGCGCGAGCGAGCCCAGCGACAGCTATCTCGCGGACGTCGAGCAGACGCTCGCGAACGCCGGTGTCGACCTCGTCTTCAACGGCCACTCGCACATCTACCAGCGCAACGCGACGACTCCGGTCACGTATGTGACGGGCGGCGGAGGCGCGGACGTCAGCTCCGTGGGCGCCGAAGGCTGTTCGAGCACGGATGCGTACGCCGTCGGCTGGTCCTACAGCCGCAACCGCGGCTCGGCCTGCGGCACCGCACCCGTCCCGACGGACGACGCGCAGGTCTACCACTTCCTGAAGGTCTCGGTGGACGGCACATCGGTGACGGTGACACCCACCAACGCGCTGGGCCTGGCCTTCGACGTGCAGAACTACACGGTCACCCCCTGACACGGCCGGCAGCAGTACGCCGCCACGGTGTCAATGCCTCCCTTACTCCACCCATGCGTTGAGCGGTCAGCCCTCCGGCAGCCGCGCCCCTCTGCTCACCGCGATCCGCAACGCGTCCCCCAACGCTTCGGCCAGTCGTACACCGGCGAAGCGCAACTCCCGTTTCCCCGCGCCCGGTTCGTCGAACAGCGACTTGGCCGCGTCCAGGACGTACGCGGCCGAGCCGAGCAGTTCCGTCTCCAACTCATCGGAGCAGCTACAGCAACGCCAACGGGGGGCATGCGTCGAGATCACCGACGACTTCCCCGGCGTCGTCCCCGTCCGCGACAGCGAACCCCCACGGCCCCGTACTCGTCGTCCCAGCCGCCGCCTGGGACGGGTTCGTCAACTCCCTGAAGGCGTAACGCACGATGGTGCCCCGTACGCGAACGTACGGGGCACCATCAATCCATCAGACGTTCGCCGGCTCCGGCTCCCCGGACTCCGCCGGCTGGGACGGCGGAGCCGCCCGCTTCGCCGCGCGCTTCTTCGCCCGGCGCTCCTTGCGGAGTTCCACCATCGCGTACAGCGTCGGGACCAGCAGCAGTGTCAGCAGCGTGGACGTGATCAGGCCACCGATGACCACCACCGCCAGAGGCTGGGCGATGAAGCCGCCCTCGCCCGTGATGCCCAGGGCCATGGGGAGGAGGGCGAAGATCGTCGCCAACGCCGTCATCAGGATCGGGCGGAGGCGGTGGCGGCCGCCCTCCAGTACGGCCTCGACCACTCCGTAGCCCTGCCTGCGGTACTGGTTGATCAGGTCGATCAGGACGATCGCGTTCGTCACCACGATGCCGATGAGCATCAGCATGCCGATCATCGCCGGTACGCCCATGGGGGTACCCGTGGCGACCAGCAGACCGATCGCGCCCGTCGCCGCGAACGGGATGGAGACCAGCAGGATCAGCGGCTGGATCAGGGACCGGAAGGTCGCCACCAGGAGCATGAAGACGATCGCGATCGCCGCGAGCATCGCCAGGCCCAGGGAGGCGAACGCCTCGTCCTGGTCCTGGGAGACACCGCCGATCTCCGCCGTCGCCCCGTCGGGGAGCTTGAGCGCGTCGAGCTTCGTCGTGAGGTCCGCGCTCACCGCGCCCGTGTTCTCGCCCGTCGGCTTCGCCGTGATCGTCGCCGCGCGCTGACCGTCGATCCTGGTCATCGAGACCGGGCCGTCGACCAGCTCCACCGTGGCGATGTCACCGAGTACCACGCCGGGACCGAGCTGGAGTTTCTTCAGCTCGTCCAGCGTCTGGGCCGGCTTCGCCGACTTGATGACCACGTCGCGCTCGGTGTCGTCCAGGATCGCCTTGCCGCTGGGGGTGCCGCGTACCGCCTGGGCGACGGCGGCGCCGAGCGTCGTGTCGTTGAAGCCGGCCGCGGCGGCGTCGGAGTTGGCCTTGACGGAGATCCGCGGCACGGACTGGGCGAGGTCGCTGGTCACGTCCGTGACGTCGTCGAGCCCGGCGACCGCGTCCCGCACCTCCTCCGCGGCCTCGCGCAGCACCTCGGCGTCGGCGGACTTGACGACCACGCTCAGCTCCTGGGCGCCGAAGCCGTCACCGGCCGAGATCGTCGTCGTACCGATCCCGGAGAGCTTGCCGAGCCCCTCCTCGATCCGGTCCTGGACATCGTCGTACGAGGCCGAGTCCGCGACCTTGACGGTGTACGAGGCCTGGTTGGAGTCCGTGCCCCCGCCGAACGCGGCCAGGAAGCCGGACGAGCCGACCGTGACCTGGTAGTCCTCGACGCCCTGCACACCGTCGAGCAGCTGCTCGACCTTCTTGGCCTGCGCGTCGGTCGCGGCCAGGCTGGTGCCGGGCTTCAACTCCTGCTTGACGGTGAGGACTTCCTGCTCACCCTGGTCGAAGAAGTTGGTCTTCAGCAGGGGCGCCATGGCGAACGTACCGATGAGGACGACCACCGCGATCGCCACGCTGGTGAGGCGGCGCCGGGTGGCGAACCGCAGGACAGGGACGTAACTGCGCTGGAGCCGGCTGCGGGCCTCCTTCTCCTCGGCCTTGCGGCGTGCTTCGTCGGCGTCCGCGGGCGTGCCTTTGGGGGCGCGCAGGAACCAGTACGAGAGGACCGGTACGACCGTCAGCGAGACGAGCAGTGAGGCCAGCAGTGCCGCCGTCACGGTCAGGCTGAAGGAGCCGAACAGTTCGCCGACCATGCCGCCGGTCAGGCCGATGGGGAGGAAGACGGCGACCGTCGTGAGGGTGGAGGACGTGACCGCGCCCGCGACCTCCCGTACCGCCTTGAGGATCGCCTCCTGGCGCTCCTCGCCGTAGCCGAGGTGCCGCTTGATGTTCTCCAGGACCACGATCGAGTCGTCGACGACGCGGCCGATCGCGATCGTCAGGGCGCCCAGTGTCAGCATGTTGAGCGAGAGGTCCCGGGTCCACAGGACGATCAGCGCGAGGACGACCGACAGCGGGATCGAGACCGCGGTGACGAGGGTCGAGCGGACCGAGGCCAGGAAGACCAGGATGATCACGACCGCGAACAGCAGGCCGAGCGCGCCCTCGGTGGTCAGGCCCGAGATGGACTTGGAGACCGCCGGGCCCTGGTCGCTGACCACGGTGATCGTCGAGCCGGAGCCGAGGTCTTTGCGCAGGTCGGGCAGCTTGTCCTGGACGGCGTCGGAGATGGCGACCGCGCTGCCGTCGTGGTCCATCGTCAGCGCCACGGACAGGCTGGGCTTGCCGTCGGTGCGGGTGATGGACTGCGCCGTGGCGGGCTGCTCCTCGACCGTGGCGATGTCCCCGAGGCGCACGGGCTTCTTGACGCCCTCGCCGGTGACCATCAGGTCCTGGATCTGCTTGAGCGAGGTGAAGCCGCCGCCGACCTGGACGGTGCGGTTGCTGCCGTCCTCGTCGAAGGAGCCGGCCGGGACGGTCGCGCCGCCCGCCTGAAGTGCCTGGCCGAGGACGGCAGGGTTGACCCCCGCGCGCGCCATCTCGGCGTCGTCGGGCGTGACGGTGACCTCGAGGTCCCGTACGCCGTCGACCGTGACCTGGCCGACGCCGTCGATGTCGCGCAGCTCGGGCAAGACCGTGCGGTCGAGCTGGTCGGAGAGGGCCTGCTGATCCTTGTCGGAGGTGACGGCGAGCACGACGGTCGGGATGTCGTCCGTGGAACCGGCGACGACCTGCGGGTCCACATCGTCCGGGAGCTGGACGCGGGCGCGGTTGACGGCCTGCTGGACGTCGGCGACGAGTTGCTCGGTGTTGTTGCCGTAGTCGAAGGACGCCATGATCAGGGCGTTGCCCTCGCTGGCGGTGGAGGTGACGCCGGAGATGCCGTCGACTCCTTCGAGGTTGTCCTCGATGGGCTCGACGACCTGCTTCTCGACGACGTCGGGGGACGCGCCCTGGTACGGCGCGAGCACCGACACCATGGGCAGTTCGATGGTGGGCAGCAACTGCTGCTTGAGCTGCGGGATCGCGATCGCTCCGAAAGCTAACGCGACGATCGACATCAGCCCGATCAGGGCCCGTTGAGCGAGGCTGAACCTGGACAGCCAGGACATGGGTGGCGGATCTCTCTTCTGTGGCTGGGGGTGGCTGTGTGTGCTGGAGCGGCAAGAAGGGCACAAGTGAGTGCCCACCCCTACACCCTGAGCCACCGTCGAGAGCCGATCCGTCGCTCCCAGGTCCCGTTCCTTATCCGGCCCCTACTGCGGGCGCAGTACGGGCGGACGGGGCTCACTCCACCCTTGGACGTACCAGCCCCGACTCGTAGGCGATGACGACCAGTTGGGCCCGGTCGCGGGCGCCCAGCTTGGCCATGGCGCGGTTGACGTGGGTCTTCACGGTGAGCGGGCTGACCTCGAGGCGTTCGGCGATCTCGTCGTTCGAGTGGCCGCCCGCGACCTGGACGAGGACCTCGCGCTCCCGTCCGGTCAGCGCCGCGAGGCGTTCGGCTCGGGCCGGGTCCCGGTCGTCGTCCGCTCCGTCGCCCTGCGCGAGGAACTTGGCGATCAGCCCTTTGGTGGCCACCGGCGACAGCAGCGCCTCACCGCTCGCCGCGACCCGGATGGCGTTGAGCAACTCGTCCGGCTCGGCCCCCTTGCCGAGAAAGCCGGAGGCCCCGGCCCGCAGCGACTGCACCACGTACTCGTCGACCTCGAAGGTCGTCAGCATGACCACGCGTACGTGCGTGAGGCCGGGGTCGGCGCTGATCAGCCGGGTGGCGGCGAGACCGTCCGTGCCGGGCATGCGGATGTCCATCAGGACGACATCGGCCCGCTCCTCGCGCGCGAGCCGCACCGCCTCGGCGCCGTCCGAGGCCTCGCCGACGACCTCCATGTCGGGCTCGGAGTCGACCAGCACGCGGAACGCGCTCCGCAGCAGGGCCTGGTCGTCGGCGAGCAGGACGCGGATGGTCATGCGGGGTCCCCCGTGGGTGCCGTTCTCCTGGATGCCGCAGCCGTTTTCGGTACGTTCACCGAGGCGGTGTCCCCGGCCTTGTCGGCGGTGCGGCTCTTGACCGGCAGGATCGCATGGACCCGGAAGCCGCCTCCGTAGCGGGGTCCGGCGGTGCAGCTGCCGCCGAGCGCGGAGACCCGCTCGCGCATGCCGAGCAGCCCGTGCCCGCCGTTCTTGTCCTGCCGGGCCTCGGCGTCGTCGCCTGGCCCGTTGTCCAGCACGGTGATCTCCACGTTCGGCCCCACGCGTACGACGCTGACCTCGGCCTTCGCCTCCGTACCCGCATGCTTGCGCACATTGGTGAGGGCTTCCTGGATGATCCGGTACGCGGCCAGGTCGACGGCCGCGGGCAGGGCGGTGCCCTGGTCGGTGCGGGCCACCTCGACGGGCAGGCCCGCGCTGCGGAAGGTGCCGACGAGTTCCTCGAGCCGGTTCAGTCCCGGAGCCGGTTCGGTGGGCGCCTCGGGGTCGCCGGACTGCCTCAACAGGCCGACGGTGGCACGGAGTTCGTTGAGCGCGGAGCGGCTGGCCTCGCGTACGTGGGCGAGGGCTTCCTTGGCCTGGTCGGGGCGCTTGTCCATGACGTGGGCGGCGACTCCGGCCTGGACGTTGACGAGTGCGATGTGGTGGGCGACGACGTCGTGCAGATCCCGGGCGATGCGGAGGCGTTCCTCGGCGACGCGGCGGCGGGCCTCTTCCTCGCGGGTGCGTTCGGCGCGTTCGGCGCGCTCTCTTATGGCGTGCACGAAGGCGCGGCGGCTGCGGACCGCGTCGCCCGCGGCGGCGGCCATGCCGGTCCAGGCGAAGATGCCGAGGTTCTCCTGCTCGTACCAGGGCATGGAGCCGGCGAGCATCGCGACGCCCGTCAGGACGGTCATGGTGAGCGGTCCGACCCGCCAGGTGGTGGGCCGGTCGGTCGCCGACGCCACGGTGTAGAGGGCGACGACGGCGGACATGACGACCGGGGTCCGCGGGTCGCCGCTGACCAGCTCCAGGAGGGAGAGGGCGCCTGTCACCGCGAGCACCGGCAGGGGGGCGCGACGGCGGAAGACCAGGGTGACGGCGGCCAGCGTCATCAGGGTGAGGCCCAGCGCGTCGGGTGTCTGCGTGCCCCAGGTTTTGCCGTGGTCGTACTTGTCCGGGGCGACGAACGACCCGACGATCATGCACGCCAGTACGGCTGCCGCCAGCGCGCCGTCCACTGCCAGCGGGTGGGCCCGCAGCCAGGTTGCGGTGCGCTTGATTGTGCTCACGCGTTTACCGTACGGGGCCACTGCGTGGGGCGGAACGGTTGGTGGCGGTAACCGGGGGTTGAGCTGGGCGCCTATGGGGGTGGTGGGTTCGGATCACTGGCGAGTGCGGGTTCGTTGTGGCTTGTCGCGCCCGCGCGGCGGAGCCGCATATCAACACAGCCCCGCGCCCCTATGGGGCGCTTCCCTGCACCGGAGCTAGAGCGGCTGGCCCGGGATCAAGCCGTCCTCGCTCAGCATTTCCCGGACCTCCTCCAGTGTTGCGTCCGGGGACGGGAGGATCAGTTCCGAGGGTTCGAGGGCGTCGTCGGGAAGTGGGGTGCCCAGGCGGCGTACCGCTGCGAGGAGGGCTCCCAGCGTGCGCCGGAAGCCCTCTTCGTCGCCGGACTCCATTTCCGCGAGGAGCTCGTCGTCCAGCTTGTTCAGTTCGGTGAAGTGGGCGTTGTCCAGCCTCACCTGTCCCTCCCCCATGATCCGTACGATCACGACGCCCTCCTCAAGGCGTGGGACTACTACGGCGTGGGACTCACTGCTTGTCGAAGCGCGGAGTGTCCCGCGGCTGGTCCTGTGACTGGGACTGGTCCTGGGACTGGCCCGTACCGCCCTCGATCGCCTGCTGCTGCGACGAGGGGCCGGCCAGCTCGGCCTTCATGCGCTGGAGCTCCAGCTCCACGTCCGTGCCGCCGGACAGCCGGTCCAGCTCGCTCTGGATGTCGTCCTTCTGCAGCCCGGACGAGTCGTCGAGGGCACCGGAGGCGAGCAGTTCGTCGATGGCGCCGGCCCGCGCCTGGAGCTGCGCCGTCTTGTCCTCGGCGCGCTGTATGGCCATGCCGACGTCGCCCATCTCCTCGGAGATGCCGGAGAAGGCCTCGCCGATCCGGGTCTGTGCCTGGGCCGCGGTGTACGTGGCCTTGATGGTCTCCTTCTTCGTACGGAAGGCGTCGACCTTGGCCTGCAGCCGCTGGGCGGCGAGCGTGAGCTTCTCCTCCTCTCCCTGGAGGGTCTGGTGCTGCGTCTCCAGGTCCGTGACCTGCTGCTGGAGCGCGGCACGGCGCGACAGCGCCTCACGGGCCAGGTCCTCCCGGCCGAGGGCGAGGGCCTTGCGGCCCTGGTCCTCCAGCTTCGAGGACTGGCTCTGGAGCTGGTTCAGCTGCAACTCCAGGCGCTTGCGGGACGTCGCCACATCGGCGACTCCGCGGCGCACCTTCTGCAGCAGCTCCAACTGCTTCTGGTACGAGTAGTCGAGGGTTTCGCGCGGGTCCTCGGCCCGGTCAAGGGCCTTGTTCGCCTTCGCGCGGAAGATCATCCCCATACGCTTCATGACACCGCTCATGGGCTTCGCGCGCCCCCTTCTGACGGACTTCCAGCTCCAGCGACTGCAACAGAACCCACGGTACGGGCTCTGCATCTATTACCGCACTGTTCGGGGACGGATGCGCTCATCCCCAAGGACGACTGTGGTCGGCACCGCTCCGGCGTAGGGAGTAGGTGCCTCCCAGGGTTAGGTACGGGACAACTTCGGGATTGCCTCAGGCGCACTGGGGGCGAACCGTCGGCCACGCCCTCTCTGTGTCCCCCCTGTGCCCCTACAGACGACCGGTGTTGCCGGATCGTTCCCCGCAGGACTGTGGTCCATGCCTGCGAACCCCTTACCCTTGGGTTTTGTGTTCCGAAGCCGTGCCAAGGAAGAGAAGGCCCTCGCCGACAAGGCGCAGGTGACCGACTCCAAGCAGCCCCGCGACCCGCAGGCCCCCAAGGGTCGCCCCACGCCCAAGCGCAGTGAGGCCCAGTCCCAGCGCCGCAGCGTCGCCAGTACTCCGACGAACCGCAAGGAGGCGGCCAAGCGGCAGCGCGAAGACCGCCGCGCGGCGCTGGCGAAGCAGCGCGAAGCGCTGGCCAGCGGTGACGAGCGCTATCTGCCCGCCCGTGACAAGGGCCCGGTGCGGAAGTACGCGCGCAACTTCGTCGACTCGCGGTTCTGCGTCGCCGAGTTCTTCCTGCCGATGGCTGTGGTCATCCTCGTACTGAGCATGGTCCAGATACCGCAGCTGCAGAACATCGCTCTGCTGCTGTGGCTCTTCGTCATCGTGATGATCGTGGTCGACTCGATCGGCATCGCGATCCGCCTGAAGAAGCAGCTGAACGAGCGCCACCCGGACGAGTCCAAGCGCGGCGCGGTCGCCTACGCGCTGATGCGCAGCCTCCAGATGCGTCGCCTCCGGCTGCCGAAGCCGCAGGTCAAGCGCGGAGAGCGGCCCTGAGCGCGGCAGCTTTCGCGGGGGGTGCGGCGGATGCCTGGCTGAGCAAGCTGGGCGGCCTGCGCGATGTCGTACGCCAGGAGCTGGTGGCCCGGCAGCTCGACGAGCAGATAGCCGGGCGGTTCCCCGTGGGGCAGCGGCTGCGGGTGCTCGACGTGGGTATGGGTCAGGGCACCCAGGCGCTCCGCCTGGCGCGGGCCGGGCACAAGGTCACCGGCCTTGAGCAGGACCCGAAGATGGTCGCCACGGCCCGCGAGGCGCTCGCCGCCGAGCCGGAGGGGATACGCAGCCGGGTGCGGCTCTTCGAGGGGGACGGGCGGGAGACCGGCGTCCACTTCCTGCCGGGCAGTTTCGATGTGGTGCTGTGCCACGGCGTGCTCATGTACGTCGAGGAACC
This sequence comes from Streptomyces yerevanensis, assembly GCF_000716805.1. NCBI lineage: Bacteria > Bacillati > Actinomycetota > Actinomycetes > Kitasatosporales > Streptomycetaceae > Streptomyces > Streptomyces yerevanensis. The sequence continues at coordinate 40,610 of NZ_JNWJ01000040.1, forward strand.
CGACGCCCTGGTCGCCGGCCTGGCCCGGATGCTGGCCCCCGGCGGACTGCTGTCGTTGCTCGTACGGAACGGGGACGCCCTCGCCATGCGGCCGGGCCTCGCCGGTGACTGGCCCGGTGCGCTGGCCGCGTTCGGCACCAGCGCCTATACGAACCGGCTCGGCCTCGACGTACGCGCGGACCGGCTCGACACGCTCACCGGCACTCTGGCCGGGATCGGGGCGCCGTTGCACACCTGGTACGGGGTACGGGTCTTCACGGATCTGGCCGCGGACGACGCGCCCGTTCCGGACGACGTGGAAGCGTTGCTGGCCGCCGAGGAGCGGGCCGGGCGGACGGATCCTTACCGGGGAGTTGCGGCCTTGCTGCACCTGTGCGGGGTGCGGGGCTGAGCCCCTGAAGCTTCGGTGGCCGCGACCGTACGTACCGTACGGTCGCGGCCACTGTGCCTGTTGCGATACGCCTACGAAGAAGCCTCGGCGTGCAGGCTCATCGGGCCGTAGATCTCCGTCGCGTCCTCGAACAGCCGTACCTGGTCCGCTCCTCCGTCGGCCAGCGCCTTCCAGTGCTCACCGATCCAGGACTCGGCGTCTCCCTGCGTGGTGAACTCCTCGGGCTGTACCGCGGGCTGGACCTCCGCCCCGTCGGCCTTCTCGAACCGCCACGTCCATGCCGCCATGTCGCCTCCCAAGTACCGAACCAGTACCGAGCAAGATCGGGTTGCGTCCCAGACTAGGCGCTCCGCCGCAGGTTCGGGGTTCGCGCGTCCAAAGGGTGCGTCCCTAAAGGGGCCCCTGTCGCGCAGGCGGTAGGCCGAGGCGGAAAAATCACCCCCGTGGAACTCACTCTGCTCGGGACCGGTGCTCCCGATGGTCTGCCCCGTCCCGGTTGTCCCTGTGCGGCCTGCGCGGCTGCGCTCGGGCGGGAGGCACGGGCTGCCACCGCCGCTCTCGTCGACGGCACGTTGTTGCTCGACCTCACTCCCGGGGCGGCGTTCGCGGCTGCCCGGGTGGGGCGGTCGTTGGGCGGTGTGCGGCAGGTGCTGCTGTCGCATCCGCATGACGGGCCGGCGGTCGAGGTGCCCGCGGGGCTGCCGCAGCCCGGACGGGTGCCGGACGGGCGGGAGTTGGCGCTGCTGACCGGGCATCGGGTGCGGGCGGTGCCGCTGGACGCGCCCGGGACGGGGTACGCGGTGACCGGGCCCGACGGGCAGCGGCTGCTGTATCTGCCGCCGGGCGCGGCACCCTCGGGGCTCGACAGGACAGGGGCGGCAGACGGGTCGTACGACATGGTGGTCGCCGATGTTCTCGGGCGGCCGGACGCGCTGGCCCGGTTGCGCGCGGCCGGGGCCGTCGGACCCACGACCGACGTGATCGCGGTCCATGTCGGCCACGATGTGCCGCCGGGCCCGGAACTGCACCGGCGGCTCGCGGCGGCGGGCGCGCGGGCGGTGCCGGACGGGACGACGCTGATCGTGGGCGTGTACGAGGACGTGCCCGACGTACCGCGCCGGACGCTGGTCCTCGGCGGAGCGCGGTCCGGGAAGTCGGTGGAGGCGGAGCGGCGTCTGGAGGCCTTCCCGGATGTGCTGTACGTGGCGACCGGTGGTGCCCGCGACGGTGACGGCGAGTGGGCGGCGCGGGTGAGCGTCCATCGTGAGCGGCGCCCCGCGTCCTGGCGTACCGCCGAGACCTGCGATCTCGTACCGCTCCTGAAAGAGGACGGGCCGCCGCTGCTGATCGACTGTCTGTCGCTGTGGCTGACGGACGCGATGGACTCCGTCGACGCCTGGGACGACGACGAGTGGGCCGGCGGCGGCGAAACCGCCCTGCGGGCCCGGGTGGAGGAGCTGACGGCCGCGGTCCGCGAGACTCGTCGCACTGTCGTGGCCGTCTCGAACGAGGTCGGGTCCGGGATCGTCCCGGCCACGCCTTCGGGCCGCCGCTATCGCGATGAACTGGGTCGGTTGAACGCGGGGTTCGCGGCGGAGTGCGAGCACGTGTTGTTGGTGGTGGCGGGGCAGGCGGTGTCGCTGCGGGGGTGAGGGTCGCGGAGCGGCCGGGATCGGGGGGTCGCGGAGCGGCCGGATCCGGGGATCGCGGAGCGATCTGAAAACGGGCGGGTGGGCGAGGGAAGAGGGCCGCGGAGCGGCGGGGATTCGGGGATCGCGGAGCGATCAACATGGGCGGGTGGGTGGGAAAAACTCCGCGGAGCGGTCAAAAGGCTCAGCGCCGCGCGAGCACGCGGTACGAGTTGGAGAAGCGGGTGCGGCGCAGCAGCGGGGCCAGGGCACGGTCCAGGGCGAACGGAACGGCCAGCACAGGAGCAAACCCCCGCCCTGCCAAGCGCAGCGCCACCGCTCCGGTGAGGTCGTACGGGACATGCGGCGCCCGCCGGTCGACGGAGACGACCGTGCAGCCGAGCCCGTCCAGCTCGCCGAGCAGATTGCGCAGCGGCACGAGATGCAGATGCCGCGGCTGCCCGTACGGCAGCCACCACTTGCCGAGCAGTGCGCCGAACGCGCAGTCGGGGTCCGGGACTTCGACCAGCAGATGCCCGCCGGGCCGCAGCACGGCGAGCGCGGCGCGCAGTTCCTCGCGCGGGTCGGGGCTGTGTTCCAGGTGGTGGAGCATGCTCACCACGTCGTAGCGGGCCCGCAGCCGCTCGACGAGGCCGGGCAGCCGGCCGCGGTGCGCCTCCTCGATGCGGCCCAGCGCCCGCGCCCTCTCGACGCGTGCGCTGGGGTCGGTCCCGTCGAAGGCCGTGTACGGGTGCACCTCTCTGGCGGCGGCCGGGAACCGGCCGTATCCGGTGCCGACGTCCAGCCAGCTCTCGGGCTCGCCGTACGGGAGCATCGCGCGGGCCACGGCCAGGTGGCGTCCGCGTCCGGCCCGGGTGCGGAGGATGCGTAGGGGCAGGGTCTCGTGGGGGAAGTCCCGCTGGTAGAAGGCCAGGCCCTCAGTGGTGAGGCGGGGGTTCTGGAAGGCGTGGCCGCAGTCCTCGCACACGTCGAGGACGAAGGTGCCGGGCTTGCGCTGGAGCAGGTCCGGCGTACGCAGCCGGGTGCGCAGCCGCCGTGAGCCGCACCAGGGGCAGTCGGGCCTGCGGGGTTCGTGGAACCTGCCGGGATCCAGGGCGAGTTCGCGGGGATACGCGATGCGGCGCGTAGCGCCGGCCTGTGGTGTGGGGGGCATGAGCGGCTCCTGCCAAGAACGACGCGGTACGACGCGGTACGACCCGTAAGGCCCGTACGGCAATTCACTGCAAAACGGAACGTAGGGGATCCCCCTCACCGATGCAATGACGTAGTGGAGTCGTCGCTTCACCTGCCGTGACAGGGTGCTGACGGGGGCCTTGTCGCGTGGGCGGCCCGTCCAAGGTCGGGTGCGGCCTCTGCCGGTACTGTTCGGCGAATGAGCTCGCTTAATCTCGACGACTTCACCGACCTGATCGAGCGCCCCGACGGCGGGATGCGCCGGGACGCCGAGGCGCGCCGGGAGCGGCAGATCGTGCCGCCCGGGTCCCTCGGGCGTCTCGACGAACTGGGTGAGTGGCTGGCGGCCGCGCAGTCGGCCGTGCCGGTGCGGGCGATCGAGCGTCCGCGTGTGCTGTTGTTCGCGGGTGACCACGGGGTTGCCGAACTCGGTGTCTCCGCCCGGCCGCCCGGCAGCGCCGACCAGCTGGTGCGGGCCGTGCTCGACGGCGCGAGCCCCGCGGCGGTGCTGGCCCGGCGGCTCGGCGTGCCCGTACGCGTGATCGACATGGCGCTCGACTGCGAGCCGGAGACACTGCCCGACGAGGTCGTACGGCATCGGGTGCGGCGCGGCTCCGGACGGATCGACGTGGACGACGCGCTGACCATCGAGGAGGCGGAGGCGGCGTTCCGCGCGGGGGTCGCCCTCGCGGACGAGGAGGCGGACTCCGGGACCGATCTGGTCGTCCTCGGCGATGTGAGCGTCGGCGGGACGACGGCCGCGGCCGTACTGATCGCCGCGCTGTGCGGGACCGACGCCTCCGTGGTCACCGGGCGCGGCGGGCGCGCGATCGACGACCTGGCCTGGATGCGCAAGTGCGCGGCCGTACGGGACGCGCTGCGGCGGGCCCGGCCCGTACTCGGGGACCAGTTGCAGCTGCTCGCGACGGTGGGCGGCGCCGACCTCGCGGCGATGACGGGTTTCCTGCTGCAGAGCGCGGTACGCAAGACGCCGGTGATCCTCGACGGTGTCGTCTCCGCCGCCTGCGCGCTGGTCGGGCAGCGGGTCGCCTTCCGTGCTCCCGACTGGTGGCTCGCGGGCCAGAACAGCGGGGAGCCCGCGCAGGCGAAGGCCCTCGACCGTATGGCTCTCGAGCCGCTGCTGGACCACGGGGTCACGGTCGGCGAGGGCGCGGGGGCGCTGCTTGCCCTTCCCTTGGTCCAGGCTGCGGCTGCGCTGGCCGCTGAGCTTCCGGAGACGCCCGCCCCGGAGGAGACGAAGGGCGCGGAGGACCCGGAGGAACCCACGAGCCTGGAGCCGCAGGGCCCTGACGGGGCCTGAGCGCTCCGCTGGGTTAGGCGGTTTCGAAGCTGCGGGTTCGTTGTGGCTGGTCGCGCCCGCGCGGCGGAGCCGCATATGTCACCGCCCCGCGTCCCTGAGAGGCCTGCGGCCTCCCTAGGGGCGCGGTGCCGCGCCGGACTTCGGGGTCGGGTCCGGTCTGCCGCCGATCCAGTCCTCCAGTCGGCGGCGGGGGCCGGACCAGCGGCGGTCGTGGCGGTAGGCGCGCAGGCTTGATCTGGCGCGGGCGCGCGGGCGGCGGCGGTAGAAGCGTTTGGCCCACGGGGAGCCGGGGCGGGCGAGGCGGACGGCGCCGATCAGGGCGACGAGCGGAACGATCACGCCGAAGATCGCGAGGCGGGCCTTGCCCTTGCTGAGGGCGAGCAGGGCGATGAGGAAGTTGCCCGCCACGCTGCTGATGACCGCGCCGCGGTCCTGCAGTTCCTCCTCGCTGAGGTCGTTGACGCCGAACGGCACGAAGCCGAGGAGGACCAGGCCCCCCAGCGCCGCCGTGATCGCCACGACCTCGACGCTCTTGCGGCCCTGCTCGCTCCAGTAGACGTCGTCGAGATGCAGGATCAACGCGAACTCGTCGAGCACCAGGCCTACGCCCATCCCGAAGAGCACCGCGCTCACCATCGTGCCGAAGCCGTGCCCTCCGCCCGCCACCGAGCCGAAGCCGCCGACGACGGTCAGGATCACTCCGGGGACGACGTGGTGGATGTGCACGCCGCCGGTCTTGACGTTGCGGAACGGGCCCTTGCCCGCGCGGATGAGCCGGGTGATGACCCGCGTGATCACGAACGTGAGCACGAACGAGGCGAGCGCCAGCAGCAGTGGCAGCTTCCCCGGCTCGAGAATGTTCCGGTACCACCAGTCACCCATGGACCCATCCTGCGACCGGATCAGGCCCGCTGCCTGCTGTGCCGTACCCTGCCGCCCGTGTCCAAGCCCGAGAACGAGCCCGCGCCCGAGCCCTCCGCGAATCCCTGGCCGGACGGCCTCCGCTTCGCCTTCGGCACCCTCACCGTGCTCCCCGTGACGGTGTCCCGCTGGGACCGCGAAGCCGCCCGTACGGGCATGCTCTGCGCGTCCGCCGCGGGTCTGGTCGTCGGCCTGTGCGCGGCCCTGGCGGGCTGGCTGTTCCTGCTCCTGGGCGCCGGCCCGCTGCTCGCCGCCGTGGCCACCACCGCGATACCTGCCGTGCTCACGCGCGGCCTCCATCTCGATGGGCTTGCCGATACGGCGGACGGGCTGGGCAGCGGCAGACCCGCCGCGGACGCGTTGCGCATCATGAAGCAGTCGGACATCGGGCCGTTCGGGGTCATCACCCTCGTCTTCGTCCTCCTCGCGCAGGTGGCGGCGCTCGCCGAGGTGTACGGGTCCTCCTGGACCGGCGGCATGTACGCGGCCGTCGTCTCGGCGACCGCCGCGCGGCTCGCGCTCACCCTCGCCGCCCGCGCGGGGGTGCCACCGGCCCGCCCCGAGGGCCTGGGCGCGGCGGTCGCGGGGACGGTTCCCCTGCAGGCCGCCCTCGTCGCGACGGCCGTCGTCACGGGCGCGGGCGCGCTGCTGGGGGCGTACGACGGGATGTACGGCGTCATACGCGGTGCGCTCGCCGTGCTCGTCGCCTGCGCGGCGGCCGAACTTCTGCTCCGCCACTGCGTCCGCCGCTTCGGCGGCGTCACGGGTGACGTGTTCGGCGCACTCGCGGAGACGGCGGCGACGACTGCGCTGGTCGTTCTGGTCCTGAGCTGAGGGGGTTTCTCGCCCCCGCCGCCCCTACCCGTCCCATCCCGGGGCCGGCCCCGGACCCCGCTGAGGGCTGCGCCCCCAGACCCCCTTCGGGGCTCCGCCCCGGACCCCAGCCCGGGCCCGCATCAATCAGCCCGTCCGGCGTTTGAGGACGAGGCCGTTCAGGCCGATGGGGGTCTGGGGCGCAGCTCCAGCGGGGTCCAGGGGCGGAGCCCCTCGGTATGGGACGGGTAAGGGCGGCGGGGGCGAGTCACCCTCACCCCAGCCCCAGCGCATGCGGCAGCGTCCCCCACGGATGCGCCCCCGTCCCCGGCACCCCGCAGTGCACCATCGCCCCCCGCGCATGCGCCAGTTCGCCCACGCGAGCGCCCGCCGGCACCCCGTACACAAGGTGGCACAGGCGGGTGCGTGTACCGCCCGGCCACGGGTCCGGCCGCAGGCTGCGGTACGCCTCCCACGTGCCCTCGAAGGTCACGAGGACGTCGGCCAGCCTGCCGTACGCGGGATGCGGCGCCACCCCGTGGTTGAAGGTCAGGGTGTCGCAGCCGGCACTCCAGGCGGCGGTGGCGAGCCGCTGGTAGTAGCCGAACTCGCCGAGCCCGGTGGCGACTTGGTCGAGGAAGGCGCCGTTCGTGCCGTACCAGTCGCGGTGTCGGGTCAGGTCGCGGACGACGTCGGCGCGCGGTCTTCGGCCGTAGGCGGTGTCGACGTATCCGAAGACCCGGACGTCGGCCGCGCGCAGCCGCTGCGCGATCTCGGCGAACGCCGGGTCGGGGTGTTCTCCGGGGCCGCTGGCCGGGTTCAGTACGACTCCGTAGAGGCGGGGCGCTGCGGCGACGATCGCCTCCCATTCGGTGGGGCGGACGGAGGGGTGCTCGTAGTACGGGACCAGCAAACGGCTCACCGGTGGGCCGTCGCTCTGCCCAGCAGCCAGCACACCAGGCCCGCCAGCACCCCGGCGGCCGTGGCGTACACGACGAGGCCGACCAGGTGCGGGTCCGCACCGTCCACCAGCAGCGCCATGCTCTGGGCGAGCCCCGCGGCGCAGCAGACCACAGCGGCGCTCAGGACCGCGCCGAACGACTGGAGCAGCAGGCCCGTCCACAGGACCACGCCGAGGAGCATCAGGGCGGTGAGCCGTACGCCGCCCAGGCCCGGCGCGTCGGGCCACAGCGCGGCGGTGGCGAGGCTGAGCACGAACAGCGCCGCGAGATAGCCGCTGAGGCACTTCACGAGGGTGACCGCGGTGGTCCGCCAGAACGCACGGGACGTACGGCTGGAGCGCAGCCCGGCGAGGCTTCCGCTGCGGAACCGGTACAGCAGCCACTCGGCGGGCCCCATGCTCAGCGTGAGCGCCACGGCGGCCGGTGCGGCGATCGCGGCGTCCGCCCCGGCGCCCTCGGCCAGGACGTCGCCGAGCGCCACGTACACGACGAGTACGCCGCTGCCCACCCCGAAGAAGGCGTACGGCAGCGAGGCGCCGAGCCAGGGCGCGGCGCCGGGGCGTGGCCGTTTCCCGTCGCTTCGGAAAGGCAGCAGCGCCGCGAACCCCGCCGCCCAGCTGATCCGCTTCCCGTCCCCCGGCTCCCGTACGGCCGGGGCGACTTCGCGCACGGCGAGCGCCGAGACCGCGGCCAGGGAGCCGAGGAGCAGTGCCAGCCTCGCGACGTCCGGCACCGGGCGGGCCAGTGCCAGGAGGGCGCCCGCCGTCATGGGCAGCAGGGCGGCCAGCAGGGCCCGTTCGCGGCCCATCACCAGCAGCACGGTGGCCGCCCCGAGGTAGCAGGACTGCCCGGCCGCGAAGGCGACCGCGCCGAGATGGTCCGAGGCGACGGCCAGGGCGACCAGCGAGCCGAGCAGGGCGCCCACCGGAGCGCCGAGGAGGAGTGAGCGGCGGGAGGCGGTGCGGTCGCCCAGCCCCAGCCAGGAGTACGCCCGATGGGCCAGGCCCTGGTTCCAGGCCCAGCCGCACAGGGCGCCGGCCAGCAGCGGCGCCGTACCGGCCGGGAGACCGAGTCCGTCCTCAGGGCCCGCGAGGAGGGGCGCCCCGAGGACGTAGCCGAGTCCGGGCAGTGCGAAGACGACGCCTCTGAGCAGGCAGCCCAACAGGCCTGTGCGCCAGGGGTCGTGGGCCGGGCCCGCCGGTTCGGGGTGGCGGCGTTCGACGCGTGCGTACAGTTCCTCGGCGAGCGAGAAGGAGTCCTTGCAGCCGTACTTCTCGCGTATCTGGTCGTCCGACATGCCGTCGGACTCCAGGAGCGCGGCGATCTCGTCGGGGTGGACGGCGGCGGCGACGAACTCCTCCAGGCGCGTGGCGAGTTCGTCCACCGGGTCGGCACCCGCCCAGCTGGGCCGGCGTCGGCGCGGCACGGTGGGGAGGGTGTCGCCGTGCATCCCCGGGGGCATCCGGATCGATCCGCTCACCAGCCCGTCCCGTCCGTGGCGACAGCCTGGTACCAGGGGTCGCGCAGCTCGACGGTCCAGTCGACGACGGTCTCGACTGTGGGCTCGTACACCTCGGGCAGGCCCGCGAGCTCGTGGTAGATGGTGCGGAAGGCGTCCACGGAACGGCGGAGGGTGAACCGGTCGATGACGCGCTGGCGCGCCAACCGGCCCAGGGCCAGGCGCCATTCGTCGTCCTTCAGCAGCGTGAGTGCGGCCGCGGCCATCTTCTCGGGCTCACGCGGCGGCACCACGAGCCCGGTGTCGCCGACCGCCTCGCTCACCCCGCCCACGTCGGTGGAGATCGTGGTCCGCCCGCACGACATGGCCTCGATGATCGAGAAGGGGAAGCCCTCCGATATCGACGACAGCATCACCACATGCCCGGCCGCGTACGCGCGCCACACCTCGCTGATCCGGCCCTCGAAGCTGAGCCCGTCCGTCACACCGAGCTCGGCGGCGAGCTTCTCCAGCCTGGTCTTGTACGCCTCTCCCCCGGCCGGCACGGGGCCGAACAACCGCAGCCTGGTCTCGGGGAGTTCGGCGCGCACCATGGCGTACGCGTGGATCAGTGTCTCCAGGTCCTTGATGGGGTCGATACGGCCGCACCAGGTGAGCGTGGGCACCTCCGGCTCGGGTCCGGCGTGCGGGAAGGCGTGCGGGTCGACGCCGTTGTAGACGGTACGGATCTTGTCGGGGTCGGCGCCTCCGCGCTCCTCCCAGCGGCGGTTGTACTGGTTGCACGGGGTGATCAGATCGGCTGACTTGTAGCCGAGGGTGTTGAGTTCGCGGTAGAAGCCGAGCATCAGGGCCTTGACGGGCCAGCGCTGGGCCTCGCTGCGGTAGCCGAGATAGCGCTCGCGCAGATAGATGCCGTGCTCGGTGAGCAGGAAGGGTATGCCGTCCAACTCCCGTGCGGCCAGGGCGGGAAGGGTGGCGAGGCCGCTGCCGGTGGAGTGCGAGACGGAGCCCTCGGGGAGCCGTACGCCGAGCGGGCGCAGTGCGTGCTCCAGCAGGTCGGTCGCGGTCAGCGCGTCGTGCACGGTGGGCTGCGCGGCGGCGGTCGGCAGATGCGGCATGGTCCAGATCCACATCAGCGAGCGCAGCGCGGCCTCGGTGCGCAGGGCCGCCGACAGCCGTCCTTCGCGGGCGAGCCTGGCGAGTTCGTAGAGCGCCTCGCCGAAGTCGCAGTGCGCCTCGGGGTCGAGGAAGGACAGCAGGAACCGTTCGTAGGTGTCGATGAAGCGGCGGCGGGCGCGCCCGCGTGGTGGGCGCCGGGAGCCGGGGCGGGTGCCCCACAGGGGTATGGATGTGTGCTGGTAGACGTTGGACGGCAGCTCCCAGGTCACGGGTTCGCGACCGCTGCCGGCGAGCGATATGAGGTTGAACTCGACCTCGGGCATGCCCTTCACGAGCTGGTCGCACCAGGTGCTGACCCCGCCGTGGACCAGCGGATACGTGCCCTCCGTGAGCATGGTGACATGACGGCCGGTGGTCATCGTGGGGTTCCCCCTGGAACATGTCTACGGCTCGGTGGCGTGCCCCGGCCGGTCTTGGCCGGGGCACGCCTCGTGCTGCTCGTGCTCTTGCGCTGCTCTGTCGTTAGGCGGGCAGTCTCAAGGTGAGGGCGGTCTGTGAGGCTTCCGGCGTGGTCCAGGCCGAGCGTTCGCCCGCGTACGGAGTGCCGAACTCGGTGGTTCCGGCCGGGAGTTGCTTGAGCGTGCCCTCCGGCGCGGTCACCGGGATGTCGATCCCGGACGGGGCGGAGACGGTGACCGTGTCGCCGACGCGGTACGCCGTGACGTCACCGTCGGCGACGGCCTGCTGCCAGTCGGCGCGGCGCTGGAACTCCGTGCCGATCGCGCTCTGCCGCGGGTTCTCCAGCGGGGTGTTGTCGGCGAACAGCGCGCGGTAGTCGGCGAGCACCTTGTCCAGGACCGGGTAGAGCAGCCGGTCCTCGGCCAGGTTGGACTGGTGCACGTAGTGCGGGCGCGGGTCGTTGTGCACGGCGTGCCCGAGGGCGATACGGGCCTCCTGCGGGACGATGTACGACTCGAAGCCGGTGGCCGGGTCGAGCGGGTCGTCCAGGCAGGTGGAGGTGGGGTTGTTCTCGCAGACGCCGCTGCCGCCGTCGGCCGTGGAGGTGTAGATCCAGTTGTACTCGTCGGTCATCTCGGCGGCCGTACCGACGTTGTAGTACACGTTCATCGGATGGCGCGGCACGGTCAGCGCGGCGCCCACCGAACGCTGCTGCGGCTCACGGGAGTTGTCGGAGGCGATCCACTCGACGCCGTTGTCGGCGAGGGCACCCGCGAGGTTCGGGTTGTCGTCCGGCTGCTGTGGCAGCGTCTTCAGACCCGAGTGCTCCCCGGTCACCAACTCGGTGGAGTCGACCGGGAGTCCGTGAGCCGCCGCCCACTGCTGGTTGTCGCTGATCTGCGCCGAGATCTCGGCGCGGCTCATGTACTGGGTCGTGCCGTCCGCGTTCTTGGCGCAGCTCCACGGCACCGTGCTGGTGTCCTGGACGCAGCCCAGGAAGGGGTGCGTGTACGTGTGGTTGATCCAGCGGTACTCGCCCTTGTCGGCGAGGAGTTGGTCGGTCAGCGCGTCCGTGCCGCCGTTCTCGGCCTTCCACTCCTCGCCGGCACCCGCGTTGTAGACCATGTCGAGGGTGAAGTCGCTGGTCTCCTGCCACTGCGCGGCGTGCACCGCGTCGTCCGCGGTCATCCGGATCGGCGTGGTCCCCTCACCGTCACCGCCGACGCAGTCGAAGTCGCCCGGTGTGCAGTTGCGTTCGGTGTCCCAGCGGCTGTCGGGCGCGAAGACGTCGTCGACATGGACGGAGAAGTAGTTCCTGCTCTGCCCCAGGTGTACGCCCTGAGTCAGCCATTCGACGATTCCACGGGCCAGGACCCGGAACTGCTGCTGGTCGTCGTTGTACGCGAAGGTCACGACGAGTTCGCGGCGGCCGTCGTGGGCGTACTCGCCGACCAGGCTGCCGCGGCCGGTGCCGCCGGGCACGGCGACGTCGACGTAACTGGTGAAGCCCTCGCGGGGCCGGGCAACGTACCCGTAACTCTCCTGCACGGAGCCGGAGTTGTCCTCGAACCTCAGCGGCCCGTCGAGGTAGCCGAAATACCCCGCCTGCCCCGCCTCGGTGACCGAGGCCTCACGGCCGTCGAGCGTGCCGGCCCAGCCGCCCTGGTCGGTGTAGTCGAGGCCGACGCCGGGGTGCGCCCAGGTGTAGGCGTCGACCTGGGGGATGCCGAAGGTCCTCTCGTACGACTCCAGGGCGGCCTGCTCTGCCGAACCCGCCCCGAACGGCGCCTCGTTGGGCAGGACGACGCCTTGGTATCTGGCGCGCGGGACACCGTCCACCGTGTCGCTCAGAAACGCCTCGTCGATCGTCGGGCGGTCCGCCTCGTCGAGGTCGACGGTGGTGTACGGGATGCCGGTGCTCTTCAGCTCCTCGGTGATGGCCTCGACGGGGCTGTCGCCGTTGTCGACGACCAGCACCCTGAGATCGATACGCGGCTCCTCGGCCGCGGACGCTCCGGGTACTCCAAGGCCCAGCGCCAGCATGCCCGCCGCCGCCAGGCCAACGGCTGCGGATTTCCAACTGCGCGCTCTCTGCGCCACGGTGACTTCCTCCCCTGACGGATCCTCATGTGGTCAGCCGAGGGAGGATCCGTGGAAATCATGCAAAGCGGAGAGCGGATCACTCACACCGAATACGACGAGTGTGACTCAGGTCACCTCATGTGAGGGCCGAGAAGTGGCCCCTCCGCCACGGCGGGGTGAACGGCCGCTGGAATGAGCGAAACCCGCCACCGAGCGTAGGCTCATGTCCGGTACTCCTCCGGTCCGGTCCAGCCTGCCGATCCGCCGTCTCCTAGGCTCCTTCGTCGGGCCCGGCCGAGCCACCCCCCTTGGGGGTCCTTGCACTATGCCCGTCCGGGGCGCGCGGCCTGGCACCGCACCTCGCCGCGTTGCCGAAGGTCCTAGTAGCTCCGCTACGAGGACCTTCCGGCGCCTTGCGATGCACGGCACCAGACCATGCGACCTGATCGGACGCTCATAGTGCAAGGACCCCCTGCCACAGCAATTCAATGGAAGCGAGATTTCACCACCGTGACTGCTCTCACTCTCAGCACCGCCGCAGCGCCCGGCCTGCGGGCCGACGCGATCGTCGTCGGTGTCGCCAAGGGCGGCTCCGCCAAGTCATCGGACCTGGTTGTCGCGCCGGGCGCCGAGGCCGTGGACAAGGCGTACGACGGCGGACTCGCCGGCGTTCTGGAGACCCTCGGCGCCTCCGGCGGCGAGGGCGAGGTGACGAAGCTGCCGGCACCGTCCGGCTTCAAGGCGCCGGTCGTGCTGGCGGTCGGTCTGGGTTCGCAGCCCGACAAGGACGCCTCGTTCGGTACGGAGACGCTGCGCCGCGCCGCCGGTGCCGCCGCCCGCGCGCTGGCCGGCTCGAAGAAGGCCGCGTTCGCCCTGCCGATCACGGACGCCGCCGACGCGGGCGCCATCGGCGAGGGCGCGCTGCTCGGGGCGTACTCCTTCGACACGTACAAGGAGAACGGCAAGGACGGGAAGAAGGACGCGAAGAACGGCAAGGCCCCGCTCGCCGAGGTCGCGCTGCTCGGCGGAAAGCCCCGCGACAAGGCGTACAAGGCGGCCGTCGAGCGCGCCGCCGCCGTCTCCCAGGAGCTCAACCGCGCCCGTGACCTCGTCAACACCCCGCCGAACGACCTGAACCCGGAGGCCTTCGCCGCCGTCGCGCAGGCCGCGGCCAAGGAGCACGGCATCAAGGTGCAGGTGCTCGACGAGAAGGCCCTGGAGAAGGGCGGATACGGCGGCATCCTCGGCGTGGGTGCCGGGTCCGCGTCCGCTCCCCGCCTGGTGCAGCTGTCGTACACCTCCTCCAAGGCGAAGAAGCACCTGGCCTTCGTCGGCAAGGGCATCACGTACGACTCCGGCGGCATCTCGCTGAAGCCCGCCGGGCACAACGAGACGATGAAGTGCGACATGAGCGGGGCCGCGGCCGTGTTCGCGGCGGTCGTCGCCGCCGCGCGACTGGGTCTTGAGGTCAACGTCACCGGGTGGCTGGCGCTCGCCGAGAACATGCCGTCGGGGTCGGCGACCCGGCCCGGTGATGTGCTGCGGATGTACAGCGGCAAGACCGTCGAGGTGCTGAACACCGACGCCGAGGGCCGCCTCGTCCTCGCCGACGCGCTGTGGAAGGCGTCCGAGGACAAGCCGGACGCGATCATCGACGTGGCGACGCTGACCGGGGCGATGGTTCTCGCTCTGGGCAACCGCACGTTCGGTGTGATGGCCAACGACGACGCGTTCCGTTCCGCGATCGTCGAGGCCGCGGAGGAGGCCGGTGAGCCGTCGTGGCCCATGCCGCTGCCGGACCACCTGAAGAAGGGGATGGACTCCCCGACCGCCGACATTGCCAACATGGGTGAGCGGATGGGGGGTGGGCTGGTCGCCGGGTTGTTCCTCAAGGAGTTCGTGGGCGAGGGGATCACGTGGGCGCACCTCGACATCGCGGGCCCGGCCTTCAACGAGTCCGGTCCCTTTGGCTACACGCCGAAGGGGGGCACGGGGTCGGCTGTGCGCACGCTGGTGCGGGTTGCCGAGCTGGCAGCTTCGGGGGATCTGGGCTGAAGCGCCTGAGAGCTCGGGGCTGCGGGGTATTGCGCGACTGCGGGTTGTATGTGGTTGATCGCGCAGTTCCCCGCGCCCCTGGGTGGGCTGCCCTACCGCCCCCTCACAAGTGAGCGTGGGACGTCTCACACACCGGCCCGGCGTCCACGTTCCCGCGGACAAGTGCAAAGATGGGGTCTCGGCAGGACAGGGCCCCACCACAGGGCCGAAGAAAGAGCGGCCGGACACCAGCCGCCGCCCGGTCGGGAGACCGGCGTACGGCGCACATGCATGGAGGACGTGACGTGGCGAACGACGCCAGCACCGTTTTCGACCTAGTGATCCTCGGCGGCGGTAGCGGCGGCTATGCCGCGGCCCTGCGCGGAGCGCAGCTGGGCCTTGACGTCGCCCTGATCGAGAAGAACAAGCTCGGCGGTACCTGCCTGCACAACGGCTGCATCCCCACGAAGGCCCTGCTGCACGCCGGCGAGATCGCCGACCAGGCGCGTGAGGCCGGCCAGTTCGGCGTGAAGGCCACCTTCGAGGGCATCGACATCGCGGGCGTCCACAAGTACAAGGACGACGTGATCAGCGGCCTCTACAAGGGCCTGCAGGGTCTCGTCGCCTCCCGCAAGGTGACGTACATCGAGGGCGAGGGCCGACTGTCCTCCCCCACCTCCGTCGACGTGAACGGCCGGCGCGTCCAGGGCCGCCACGTGCTCCTCGCGACCGGCTCCGTGCCGAAGTCGCTGCCGGGACTGGAGATCGACGGCAACCGCATCATCTCCTCGGACCACGCGCTGACGCTGGACCGCGTCCCGCAGTCCGCGATCATCCTCGGCGGCGGCGTCATCGGCGTCGAGTTCGCCTCCGCCTGGAAGTCCTTCGGTACGGACGTCACGGTCATCGAGGGCCTCAAGCACCTCGTACCGGTCGAGGACGAGAACAGCTCCAAGCTTCTTGAGCGCGCTTTCCGCAAGCGCGGCATCAAGTTCAACCTCGGCACCTTCTTCGAGAAGGCCGAGTACACGCAGGACGGCGTCCGTGTGACCCTCGCCGACGGCAAGACCTTCGACGCCGAGGTGCTGCTCGTCGCCATCGGCCGCGGCCCGGTCTCGCAGGGCCTGGGCTACGAGGAGCAGGGCGTCGCGATGGACCGCGGCTATGTCCTGGTCGACGAGTACATGCGCACGAACGTGCCGACCATCTCGGCCGTCGGTGACCTGGTCCCCACGCTCCAGCTCGCGCACGTCGGCTTCGCCGAGGGCATCCTGGTCGCGGAGCGTCTCGCCGGTCTGAAGACCGTTCCCATCGACTACGACGGTGTGCCGCGGGTGACGTACTGCCACCCGGAGGTCGCCTCCGTCGGTATCACCGAGGCCAAGGCCAAGGAGGTCTACGGCGCGGACAAGGTCGTCGCTCTCAAGTACAACCTCGCGGGCAACGGCAAGAGCAAGATCCTCAAGACCGCGGGCGAGATCAAGCTCGTCCAGGTCAAGGACGGTGCCGTCGTCGGCGTCCACATGGTCGGCGACCGTATGGGCGAGCAGGTCGGCGAGGCCCAGCTGGTCTACAACTGGGAGGCGCTGCCCGCCGAGGTCGCGCAGCTCATCCACGCTCACCCGACGCAGAACGAGGCGCTCGGCGAGGCCCACCTGGCCCTGGCCGGCAAGCCGCTGCACTCGCACGACTGACAGCCCTCGGGCGCGACGACACAGACTTCCGCAATTCGTTAAGGAGCAACAGAAACCATGGCGGTTTCCGTAACCCTTCCGGCGCTCGGCGAGAGCGTCACCGAGGGCACTGTCACCCGCTGGCTGAAGGCCGAGGGCGAGCGCGTCGAGGCCGACGAGCCGCTGCTGGAGGTGTCGACCGACAAGGTCGACACCGAGATCCCCTCGCCCGCCGCCGGCGTACTGGCGTCCATCAAGGTCGCCGAGGACGAGACGGTGGAGGTCGGCGCCGAGCTGGCCGTCATCGACGACGGCACGGGTGCGCCCGCTGCCGCTCCGGCCCCGGCCGCCGCCGAGGCCCCCGCGGCTCCGGCTGCCCCGGCCCCGGCCGCTCCCGCCCCCGAGGCCACCCCGTCCGCCGAGGCCGCAGCTCCGGCTCCGGCCCCGACGGCCGAGGCCGCCGCCGGTGGCGGCACCGCCGAGGGCACCGACGTGGTCCTCCCGGCGCTGGGCGAGTCCGTCACCGAGGGCACCGTCACGCGCTGGCTCAAGGAGGTCGGCGAGAGCGTCGAGGCCGACGAGCCGCTGCTCGAGGTCTCCACGGACAAGGTCGACACCGAGATCCCGGCGCCCACCTCCGGTGTGCTCCTCGAGATCACCGTCGCCGAGGACGAGACCGCCGAGGTCGGCGCCAAGCTCGCCGTCATCGGCGCCCCGGGCGCGGCTCCGGCCGCCGCTCCGGCTCCGGCCCAGCCCGCCCCGGCCGCTGCCGCCCCGGCTCCGGCCCAGCCCGCTGCCCCGGCTGCGCCTCCGGCCCCTCCGGCTCCGGCCGCACCCGCCCCCGCCCCCGCTCCGGCCCAGGCAGCGGCTCCGGCCGCTCCCGCGCCGGCCGCGCCCGCTCCCGTCACTCCGGCTCCGGCGGCTCCGGCCGCCGCGCAGCCCGCCGACGAGGGCGCGTACGTCACCCCGCTGGTGCGCAAGCTCGCCGCCGAGAACGGCGTCGACCTGTCCACCGTCAAGGGCACCGGCGTCGGCGGCCGTATCCGCAAGCAGGACGTCATCGCCGCCGCCGAGGCCGCGAAGGCCGCGGCCGCAGCTCCGGCTCCTGCCGCCGCTGCCCCGGCTGCCACCGCCGCGAAGAAGGCCCCGGTTCTCGAGGCCTCCCCGCTGCGTGGCCAGACCGTCAAGATGCCGCGCATCCGCAAGGTCATCGGCGACAACATGGTCAAGGCCCTGCACGAGCAGGCCCAGCTGTCCTCGGTCGTCGAGGTCGACGTCACGCGGCTGATGAGGCTGCGCGCCAAGGCCAAGGACGCGTTCGCGGCGCGCGAGGGCGTCAAGCTCTCCCCGATGCCGTTCTTCGTGAAGGCCGCGGCCCAGGCGCTGAAGGCCCACGCGCCCATCAACGCCCGGATCAACGTCGAAGAGGGCACGATCACCTACTTCGACACCGAGAACATCGGTATCGCGGTGGACTCCGAGAAGGGCCTGATGACCCCGGTCATCAAGGGCGCCGGCAACCTGAACCTCGCCGGTATCGCCAAGGCCACGGCGGAGCTCGCGGGCAAGGTCCGGGGCAACAAGATCACTCCGGACGAGCTGTCCGGCGCGACCTTCACCATCAGCAACACCGGTTCGCGCGGCGCGCTGTTCGACACGATCATCGTGCCGCCGGGTCAGGTCGCGATCCTCGGCATCGGTGCCACGGTCAAGCGTCCCGCCGTCATCGAGACCGACGAGGGCGCCGTCATCGGCGTACGCGACATGACGTACCTGACGCTCTCCTACGACCACCGCCTGGTGGACGGCGCCGACGCCGCCCGCTACCTGACGGCGGTCAAGGCGATCCTGGAGGCGGGCGAGTTCGAGGTCGAGCTCGGCCTGTAACTCCGTTCGTACGTACGCGCCCTCGTCCTCTTCGGAGGACGGGGGCGTCGCCGTGTCCGCATGGGGTATCCGTACGGGTCATGCGCACGGTTCTTTACAACGAGCGGGCCCTTGGCAGCATGTAAGGCTGGTCTCACCTGCGCTGAAGCAGCCCTTCACGCCCCTCTCCGACGGGAAATCGGCCTTATTGTCTAGACGTCAACGCCTCGGGGTCCTCGTACACCCCCTTCAAAGGAGCCCCTCATGACCGCGCCCGTCGTCCACTCGCTGCGCGAACAGATCCGCGAGCACATCGTGGACGGCATCGTGAGCGGGCGCTGGAAGCCGGGCGAGCGGATCGTGGAGCGGCGGATCGCCGTGGAGCTGGAGGTCAGCCAGACGCCCGTACGGGAGGCCCTACGGGAACTGGAGGCGCTGCGGCTGATCGAGTCGGCGCCGAACAAGGGCGTGCGGGTCAGGAGCCTGACGGCGGCCGACCTGGAGGAGATATATCCCGTACGGGCCGGTCTGGAGCAGATAGCCGCCGAGCTGGCGGCGCAGCGGCTGGCCGAGGACTCCTCGGCGCTGGAGCCCGAGGTCGCGGCGCTGTACGAGGCGGACCGCACGGCCGACGGTGAGGCCCAGGTGCGGCACACCGTGGCCTTCCACCGGGAGATGGTGCGGGCGGCCGGGAACAGCGTGCTGCTGCACACCTGGGAGGGGCTGGGCATCGAGGTGTTCACAGCCCTGTCGATCCGGTGGCTCGGCACCCGGCAGCAGTCGTACGCGGAGGAGCACGAGGCGTTGGTCGCGGCGTTCAAACGCCGGGATCCCGACATCGGTCGGCTGGTGAAGGAGCATGTGCTGGGGTGCGCCCCCCGGGCGGGCGACGAGCCCATCTGATCGGGCCGGCGGCCGGCCCGCTCGGCTCCCTCCGCTGGAGGTGCGGTGATTCGGCTGCGGCGCCGTCGTGGCTGGTCGCGCAGTTCCCCACGCCCGACCCCCCTCTCCCGCCGGCCCGTCCGACGGCCACCGCGCCGGGCGCAAGCCACCCATGCGTGCACATACTGGTGTAAGTCGCGTCCTCCTCCAGGGCGCCGCCCACGCCCGCCGCCGGCCGATGGTGGAGTCCGCATGATCCTGCCAGTGCTCTCCTCCGTGCTCGCCAAATCCGTGCTCTTGCCTTCGGTCATGTGCTCCATGGCGTCCTCCACGGTCCGTTCCGGCGCGGAGCGGCTGGCCGCCGTACCGACGGCGCTGTTGCGGTCCTCGACGTCGGCGCCCCGGTTCTGGCGGACACCCGGAGGCGCGCAGATCGAGGTCCGGCGTCTGGGGCGGCCCGGTACGGCGGGCGCGGCACGTGAGGTGGAGACCGGGCTGCGGCGGGTGCCGGGGGTGAGCCGTGCCGAGGTGAACGGCGCGCTGGGCTGCGTATACGTCGGCTGCGGGCCCGAGACCGACCTGGAGCGCGTCACCGGACTCGTCGCCACGGCGGACGCCGCCGCCCAGGAGGCGAAAGGCGCGGACGCCCGGCAGGCGGGCGAGGCCGGGCGGGCACGGAGCCAGGTCGGTTTCCCGGGGGATCCGGGCGCCGCGGTCGGGGCGGCCGTCCGGCTCGGCACGGGCCTGGTGGCGGTGGGTGTGGCGACGGTGGGCAACCGGCTCCGGCTGCGGGGCCTGCCGCCGGTGGTGATGTCGGCGGTCCAGCTCGTGGAGTCGGCGCCGCCAGTGCGCGACGGACTGGCCCGCCGGATCGGCGAGAAGGCCACGGAGCGCGGCTTCGCTCTGACGAACCTGCTGGTGACGACGCTGACGTTCCGGCCGCTCGGCGCCACGGTGGCCGCCACGCTGGCCGCAGCCCGGTATGTGGAGGTGCAGGCCCGGCGCAGGGCGTGGGAGGGCTGGGCGCGCAGGCTGGCCGTGCACGAGGGGACGTACCGGCATGACGCGGTGCCTGGATACGAGCGGCCCGCCCCGCTGCCGCCGGGGCCGGGAGACCGGTACGCGAACGTGGCGGCTCCGGTGTCCCTGGCGACGTACGCGCTGACGGCGATCGGCCCGCTCAGCCACGACCGGAGCCTGGCGCTGCTGATCGCGGGGACGCCGCGGGGCCCGCAGTTCGGCCGGGAGGCGTTCGCGTCCTCGGTGGCCCGGGCGGTCTCCGACCGCGGGGCACTCGCGCTGCGACCGGAGGCGGTGCGCCGCATGGACCGGATCGACACGGTGGTCCTCGACGCCAGGGTGCTGGCCACCGGCGGTTGGACGGTCGAGGGCGTGGCGCTCCTGAACGGCGGCCCGGAGGGCGCTGTCGAGCAGGAGCAGGACGGTCCGGACGACGACGAACTGCACGCCCGGATCCACGAGTTGATGGAGCCGGACGGTCCGCCGAGGCGCGCCCGGCCGCCCGGTGCCGGTCCCTTACCGCCACAGCGGCAGGGGGACTGGGAGCTGCGGCCGTTCACCGGCGTGGACGCCGCCCCGGGCGCCGAGCTGCCCGCCCGGCCCGCCGCGCTCGCCCGGCGGTGGGCCGAGGAGGGTGCGCGGGTCGTGCTCGTCCTGCGGGCGGGCAGGCCGGTGGCCGTGGCCGCCCTGGCACCCCAACTGCATCCGCTCGCCCACCACTTGGTGCGCGCGGCGCGGGAGTGCGGCCGAGTGCGGCTGGTGGGTGGCCCGCCGGGGCTGCATCGCCGGTTCGGGCTGCGCGAGGCCGCGCGCACGGGGCATCGGCGTACGGCCGCCCTGGTGCGCTCCCTCCAGTCGCAGGGCCACGGTGTCGCCGTGGTCTCGGCACGGACCCGGCGCGCCCTCGTCCGCGCGGACCTGGGCATCGGAGTGATCACCGGCCTGCGCCATGTGCCGTGGGACGCCGATGTCGCCGCCCCGCCCGATGTCGTCCACCTGCTGTTGACGGCTCTGCCGGAGGCCCGGCGGATCAGTCGGCTCTGCACCCGGCTTGAGGCTGTCGGCGCCGCGGCGGGCTCGGGCCTCGCGCTGCTGGTGCCCCGGCCGCGGGCTTGGGCGCGGGCCCGCCTGGTGACGGACGCGGTGACCATCGCCGGGATCGCGACGGGCTTCTGGGCGGGCTGGCGGCTGCACGGGCGTCCGACGCCGGCGGCGGCCGAGCGTACGCCCTGGCATGCCATGGCGGTACGTCAGGTGATGACCCGGCTCGGCACCTCGTCCCGGGGCCTGGACGAGGCCGAGGCGGCGCGGCGCCGGCAGTTCGCGGGCCGTGACCAGCATGACGGTGCCGTCACCCTGGTCGGCAGGGTCGCCGAGGAACTGGCCAATCCGCTCACGCCCATCCTGGCGATCGGCGGCGGCATCTCGGCCGCACTCGGCTCCGTACTGGACGCCGTGCTCATCGGCGGCGTGCTCGGCGTCGACGCGCTGGTCGGCGGGGTGCAGCGGCAGCAGGCGGACCAAGCCGCAGAACGGCTGGTCGAGGCCACCTCGGCGCGGGTGCGGGTACGCCGGCCCGGCCGGACCGAGGCGGTGGAGGCGGCCGGTGAGCACCTGGTGCGCGGCGATGTGATCGAGCTGCGGGCCGGGGACGCTGTCCCGGCGGACTGCCGGGTGGTGCGGGCGCAGGGCCTGGAGGTCGACGAGTCCAGTCTCACCGGTGAGTCGCTGCCGGTCGTGAAGAGCGCCGCGCCGACCGCGGCCCGGGTGGTCGCGGACCGTACGTCCATGCTCTATCAGGGGACGACGGTGGCGGCCGGTGAGGCGCTGGCCGTGGTCGTCGCCACCGGTACGGCCACCGAGGCGGGCAGCGCGGCGGAGGCGGGCCCCGAGGGCGGACCGCCGGAGAGCGGCGTGGAGCGGCGGCTGAAGGCGCTGGGCCGCTGGTTCCTGCCGCTGTCCGTCGCCGCGGGCGTCGTCCTCTTCGCCGTGGACCTGCTGCGCAGGCGGCCTCTGGGCGGCGCCTTGGGTTCCGCGGTCAGCCTGTGCGTGGCGGCCGTGCCCGAAGGGCTGCCCTTCGTCGCCACGGTCGCGGAGCTGGCCGCGGCCCGCCGGCTGTCCACCCGCGACACCCTCGTACGCAGCGCCTCCACCATCGAGGCGCTGGGCCGTACCGATGTGCTGTGCTTCGACAAGACGGGCACGCTCACCGAGGGCCGGATCAGCCTCCAGCAGGTCTCCGACGCCCTGGAGGAGCGCCCGCCCGACCGGCTCACCCCTCCGCTGCGCCGGATCGTCGCCACCGCCGCCCTCGCGGGCCCGCCGGGTCGGGCGGCGACGCTCGCCCACCCCACCGACCGTGCCATCGCGGCCGGCGCCGAACTGCTCGGTGCCCCTCCCGCCCGGGCCGCCGGGCTCGGCACGGACTCCTGGGAGGGCCTTGCGGAGCTGCCGTTCGAGCCGGGGCGCGGCTACCACGCCGTGCTGGGCCGCTCCGACTCCGAGACGCGGATCGTCGTCAAGGGCGCACCCGAGGTCGTACTGGCCCGCTGTGTGAGCATCCGCCGGGACGACACCCCCGAGCCCTTCGACGACCGGGTGCGGGAGGAGCTCGAAGCGGAGATCGACCGGCTGGCGCGGCGCGGTCTGCGGGTCCTCGCGGTCGCCGAACGGGTGCTGCCCACGGGTGCGGGTGCTCCCGAGCCGCCGGAGTCGCCCGAGTCGCCCGAGTCGCTCGATGACGAGGACGTCGGCGAGCTGAGTCTGCTGGGTCTGCTCGGCCTCGCGGACCCGGTGCGGTCCACAGCGGCCGAGAGCGTGGACCGGCTGACCAGGGCAGGGGTACGTATCGTC
The DNA here is from genome assembly GCF_000716805.1 of Streptomyces yerevanensis. Taxonomy (NCBI): domain Bacteria; kingdom Bacillati; phylum Actinomycetota; class Actinomycetes; order Kitasatosporales; family Streptomycetaceae; genus Streptomyces; species Streptomyces yerevanensis. Next base: position 63,287 of record NZ_JNWJ01000040.1, read on the forward strand.
ATGCTCACCGGCGACCATCCCAGCACCGCCGCCGCGATCGCCCGGGAGCTGCGGCCCGAGGAGGAGCCGCGGCTGATGACCGGGGCGGAGCTGGACTCCCTGGACGACGCGGCGCTCGCCAGGACGCTGCCGGAGATCACGGTGTTCGCCCGGGTCACCCCGGGGCACAAGGTCCGTATCGTCACCGCGCTGCGCGCGGCCGGCCGGATCGTGGCCGTCACCGGCGACGGTGCCAACGACGCGCCCGCCATCCGGATCGCCGACGTCGGTATCGCGCTGGGTTCCCGGGCCACCCCGGCGGCCCGCGCCGCCGCCGACGTGGTGGTCACCGACGACCGTATCGAGACCATCGTCGACGCCTTCGTCGAGGGCCGGGCCATGTGGGCCTCGGTGCGCAAGGCGCTGGGCATCCTGCTCGGCGGCAACCTGGGGGAGATCGCCTTCACCCTGGCGAGCACCCTGTTCACCGGGCGCAGCGCGCTGAACGCGCGGCAGCTCCTGCTGGTCAACCTGCTCACCGACATGCTGCCCGCCATGGCCATCGCCGCCCGCCCGCCCGCCGACAAGACCGACCGGCTGCTCGCGGAGGGCCCGGAAGCCTCCCTCGGCAAGGCCCTGATGCGGCACATCCGGCTGCGTGCCGCCGTCACCACGGCGGCGGCCACCGTCGCCTGGATCGCCGCGCGGGCAACCGGCACCCGGGCGCACGCCGACATGGTCTCCCTGGTCGCCCTGGTGGGGTCCCAGCTGCTCCAGACGTTGCAGGACGCGGGCCGCGATCCGGTAGTCGCCGCGGCCGTGGTGGGGTCCTTGGTGGTGCTGGGTGTGGTGGTGAGCGTGCCCGGGCTCAGCCACTTCTTCGGCAGCCGGCCGCTGGGTCCGGTGGGCTGGACGATCGCGGTGGCGTCGGCGGTGGGCTCGGTACTGGTGCCCGCCGTGGCGCAGGGCGCGGTTGGTGCGGTCACGCGGATGGGGAGTTCGGCGGGCGGCAGGTCTTGACCTGACCGGACCGCAAGGGGATATTCACCCGCAGGTCACCTTGGGGCAGCCCGCCGGACGGTGTCGGGGCGCACAAAGGAGCCGTAACCCCGCACGCCCTCATGAAAGGCGGCTCGCCATGCCGCAGATCCTCAGCACGATCCTGACCCAGGTGGCGGTCGCCCTGGTCGAGGCCATTCTCATACGTCTGATCATGCAGCTCTGGAAGTCGTTCGCCGCGAGCGGGCGCCCGATGGCGGCCCCCGCCTGACCGCCCACGCCTGACCGGCGGCGCCTGACCGCTGGCGCGGACTCTGAACCTCCTGGGCAAGTTTGTCCTTTTGAGGGGTTTATCGACCTGTATGCATGGAAGCCGCTCCGGGGAGACCAGCGACTCACGCTTTCCAGCATGGGAGGGCGGAGATGATTCCCCCACACGCCGAGCCACAGTCCCAGGAAGAGCCCCAGAAAGAACAGCAACCGGCCGAGACGCAGGCCGAGGAGACCGGCACCCAGGAGGCGCAGGACCAGAAGAAGCGGACCGGCGGCGGCAAGGTGGTGCACCTGCACACCGCGCACGCCAAGGTCCCCATTCCGTACGTGACCCCGGGCGACGCCTTCTCCAAGATCCGGCTCCCCGATGTCCGTACGGCCACTTCCGCGGCCGCGTCCGTGGCCACCACCGCGGCCTCCGCGGCCACGTCGCTGCTTCCCTCACCCCGCAAGCTGGCCTTCTACGGCATCCTCGGCGGCATGACCGCGGCCGGGGCCATCGGCTGGCCGGTGGCGGTGACCGTCGGCGCCGCCACGGAAGTGATCACCCGAGAGCAGTCCGCACGGCAACGCGAGGAACACAAACGCATCGAGCGCGAACGCACCGAACGCGAGGAGCGCAGGCAGTCGCCCTCCACCGCCGAGCAGACGGAGGGCGAGAAGCCCGCGCAGACGGCGACCGCGTGACGCCGACGCGTCCGCGTCCGTCTTGAACGCCGGTGGGTTCCGTACGCAGAACGCTGCGGACGGCGTACGGAACCCACCGGCGTTCGGCGTTCTCATGGAACCCGCACGCTGCCCGCAAGCTCGCCTCAGCTCCCCACCAGCCGCCCAAGCTAGCCGCCTACGACTCAGGTGAGCAGGGAAAACGCGGCACCGGGTGCCCCGATCTGCGGCACCGCATGCCAATTTCTCGACATCGACAGTTTTTGCCCTGCAACCCTTTGATCGATCATCGATCAGAGAGTTACAGTCACCGACGGGCTGCCACACAGCCCGCCGCCCTGTCCTGCCAAAGACAAAGGGCACATCCCACCCCTTACCGCTGAGGGAGACCGTCGAAGGAACCCCCTTCACGTGCCCCCTCCGTATCCGGAAGGCGGCGCAATGACCGACCCCACCGCTGTTCAGCCGAGCGAGCTCGACCAGCTCCCGGACCGCGACCCCGAGGAGACCGCCGAATGGCAGGCCTCCCTGGACGCCGTCACCAAGGCGGCCGGGCCGCACCGCGCCGCGTACCTGATGCGCCGCACGCTGGAGCGCGCGGAGGCGGGCGGTCTCGCGCTGCCCAAGCTCCTTGAGACCGACTACGTCAACACCATCCCCACCGCCGCCGAGCCCACCGTGGACGGCGACGAGGCGATGGAGGCCCGTATCACCGCGTGGAACCGCTGGAACGCGGCCGCGATGGTGACCCGGGGTTCGAAACACGGCGTCGGCGGCCACATCGCCACCTTCGCCTCCGCGGCCTGGCTCTACGAGACAGGCTTCAACCACTTCTTCAAGGGCAAGGAGGGTGACGGGTCCGGCGACCAGCTCTACATCCAGGGCCACGCCTCCCCCGGCATCTACGCCCGCGCCTTCCTCGACGGCCGCCTGAACGAGACCCACCTGGACAACTTCCGCCAGGAGGCGGGCGGCAAGGGCCTTCCCTCCTACCCGCACCCGCGCCGTCTCCCGTGGCTCTGGGAGTTCCCGACGGTCTCGATGGGCCTCGGCCCGCTCTCCGCCATCTACCAGGCGCGCTTCAACCGCTACCTCACCAGCCGCGGCATCAAGGACGTCTCGCAGTCCCACGTGTGGGCGTTCCTCGGCGACGGCGAGATGGACGAGCCGGAGTCCACGGCCGCACTCGCGCTCGCCTCCCGCGAGGGCCTGGACAACCTGACCTTCGTCATCAACTGCAACCTCCAGCGCCTCGACGGCCCGGTCCGCGCGAACTTCAAGATCGTGCAGGAGCTGGAGGCGCAGTTCCGCGGCGCCGGCTGGAATGTCGTCAAGTCGCTGTGGGGCAACGCCTGGGACGAGCTGTTCCAGCTCGACACCACGGGCGCGCTCGTACGCCGCCTGCGCGAGGTACCGGACGCGCAGGTGCAGACGTACCAGACCCGCGACGCCGCCTACATCCGCCAGGACTTCTTCGGCACCGACCCGGCACTCGTCGAGATGGCGAAGCTGCTCAGCGACGACAAGATCCTCGAGTGCTTCCACCTGTCCCGCGGTGGTCACGAGGCGCGCAAGGTGTACGCCGCGTACAAGGCCGCCGTCGAGCACAAGGGCGCCCCGACGGTGATCCTCGCCCAGACGGTGAAGGGCTTCACGCTCGGCCAGGGCTTCGCGTCCAAGAACGCCAACCACCAGATGAAGAAGCTGTCGACGGACGAGTTCAAGCAGATGCGTGACCTGCTCGAACTGCCCATCTCCGACGCGCAGTTCGTGGACGGCGTCGTCCCGTACGGCCACCCCGGCGCCGACTCCCCCGAGGTCCGCTACCTCCAGGAGCGCCGCGCGGCCCTCGGTGGCCCGGCCCCCGCTCGCCGCACACACGCACTGGCACCCCTCCCTGCCGCCGCCGACAAGACCTTCGCCGCGTTCGACAAGGGCTCCGGCTCGCAGAACGTGGCGACGACCATGGCCTTCGTACGCCTGGTCAAGGACCTGGTCCGCGACAAGCAGACGGGTAAGCGCTGGGTGCCGATCGTCCCCGACGAAGCGCGCACCTTCGGCATGGAATCGCTCTTCCCGTCCCTCGGGATCTACTCCCCCAAGGGGCAGACGTACGAGCCGGTCGACCGCGACCAGCTGATGTACTACAAGGAGGCCAAGGACGGCCAGATCCTCAACGAGGGGATCACCGAGGCCGGTTCGATGGCCGACTTCATCGCCGCGTCCACCGCGTACTCCACGCACGGCGAAGCGATGATCCCGTTCTACATCTTCTACTCGATGTTCGGCTGGCAGCGCACGGCCGACCAGATGTGGCAGCTCGGCGACCAGCTCGGCCGCGGCTTCCTGGTCGGCGCCACGGCCGGTCGTACGACGCTGACGGGCGAAGGCCTGCAGCACGCGGACGGCCACTCGCCCGTCATCGCGGCGACCAACCCGGCGGCGCTGACGTACGACCCGGCGTTCGCGTACGAGGTCGCGGCGATCGTGAAGGACGGCCTGCGCCGGATGTACGGCGAGGCGGCCCCCGGCGAGGACCCGAACGTCTTCTACTACCTCACCGTCTACAACGAGCCCCTGCCGCAGCCCGCGAAGCCCGCCGCCCCCGGCGTGGACGAGGGCATCGTCAAGGGCCTGTACCGCTTCAACACGGCCGAGTCGGCGGGGCTGGACGTGGCCGCAGCCAACGCGCCGCGCATCCAGCTGCTGGGCTCCGGCACGGCGATCCACTGGACGCTCCAGGCCCAGAAGCTGCTCGCCGAGGAGTGGGGTGTGGCTTCCGATGTGTGGTCGGCGACGTCCTGGACGGAGCTGCGCCGGGACGCCCTGGAGGCGGACGCGGCGCTGCTGCGGGGCGAGGAGCGGGTGCCGTACGTCCGTCAGGTGCTGCACGGTGCCGAGGGTCCGGTCCTCGCGGTGTCCGACTACATGCGCCAGGTCCCCGACCAGATCGCACAGTGGGTCGAGCAGGACTACTCCTCGCTCGGCGCCGACGGCTTCGGCCTCTCGGACACCCGCGAGGCGGCCCGCCGCCACTTCGGCGTCGACGCCGAGTCGATCGTGGTCGCGGCCCTGGCCCAGCTCGCCAAGCGCGGCGAGGTCAAGGCGACGGCGGTGAAGGAAGCGCGCGAGAAGTACGGGCTGTAGGACCCTGCTGTTCCTGGACGGCCCGTCGGTACGCGCGTACCGACGGGCCGTTCGGCGTATGGGCGGGCGGGACCCGCTGTGCTGCACTGGCCCAGGGACCTGTGAGCGGGGGCGGGGGCATGGGGTCGACCGAGGAGGACAGGCGTCGGGCCGCGGTGGCACGCTACTTCGCGGTGCGGCGGCGGCCCGTCGTGGACGCGTACGTGGCGATACGGCGGCAACCGGCCGTGGACCGGCACCACGGGGTGGTACGGGAGAGCCCTGCGGCGAGACTCGCGCGCCGGACGGCGAACGGAGTCCTGTTCGTCGGAGGTGTCGTCCTCTTCTTGAAGAGCCGTGGGCCCGCTCTTGACTGGCTTGGTTCGCTGGTCGCCTTCGCCGGAATGGTCGACGGAGCCGGCCTCGCAAGGGACTTCGTCGCCAAGCACAGCCCCTGGCACCGGAAGCACCGCCCCTGGGCGCGGTCACGCACCGAGAAACGGCTGGACCGGTGGCTGGACCAGGCGCTCGACGCCATGGTCGCGGCCGCTCCGGCCGTCCCGGACACGGACGGGATCCCGGACACGGACGAAATCAGCGACTCCGTGCCGGTCCCAGGCCCTTTCCGCGTCCTGGGGGTCCTGGGGATCGACCGCGACCTCACCCCCGCCAGCCGGCTCGGCATGGACGGCACCAGACGGTTCGCGGCCTACGCCGTGGTTGTGGTCCGGGCGACTCCGCGGTACGTGTTCGCCCATCGCTACGAGCTGGACATGTCCAGCGGCGCGTTCCGGGTCCTGGAGACCCGCCGCCACCGGCGTCCGGTCGCCGCGGAGACCGGGGTCCGGGTGTCGGGCCGGCTCACCGGGGAGCGGATCGAGGACTGTCGGCAGGGGTGGCTGCCGGTCGTGCGGCGGGCGTGCTGGGAGCTCGGCCCGGAGGACGACCCGATCCGGGTGACCGTCGACCTCTGCACCGAGGAGACGGGCCAGTACAGCTCGGGCATGGACGACATGCGGGCGGATGCCGAACAGGTCTGCCGCCGGATGACCGCCGAGCGGCTGTAGCCGTTGCGAGCCTTCGCGTTGTCAGTGGCCCCCGGCATCATGGCCGTATGCGCGCTGCCCGGCTCATCAAGATGGTGCTGCTGCTCCAGTCCCGCCCCTCCATGACCGCCGCCGAGCTGGCGCGCGAGCTGGAGGTGTCCGAGCGCACCGTCACGCGGGATGCCCAGGCACTGTCGGAGGCGGGGGTTCCGGTGTACGCGGACCGGGGCCGGGCCGGTGGGTACCGGCTCATCGGTGGGTACCGGACCCGGCTGACGGGACTCGCGCGCAGCGAGGCCGAGGCGCTGTTCCTCAGCGGAGTTCCGGGGGCGCTGCGGGAGATGGGGCTGGAGGACGCCGCCTCGGCGGCCAGGCTCAAGGTGTCGGCCGCCCTGCTTCCCTCCTTCCGGGACGCCTCGCACACCGCCGCACAGCGCTTTCATCTGGACGCCCCCGCCTGGTTCGCCGAGCCGAAGACGCCCGAGCTGCTGCCCGCCGTCGCGGAGGCGGTGTGGGACGATCGCCGGATCACTGCCCGTTATCGGCGGCAAGAGGCCGAGGTGGAGCGGGAGTTGGAGCCGTACGGGCTCGTGCTGAAGGCGGGCGTCTGGTACGTGTGCGCCCACGTTCCGAACCCGGGCTCCTTCCGCGTCTACCGCATCGACCGGTTCACGGCGGTCGAGAGCGGCGACGAGCGCTTCGTACGCGATGAGGCATTCGATCTGCCCGGCTTCTGGGCGGAACGCGCGGTGCAGTTCGCGCGGTCGATCCTGCGGGCGACGGTGGTGATCCGGCTGTCGGAGGCGGGCAGGCGGCAGCTGAAGCACGCCGTCGATCTGCTCTCCGCACAAGAGGCGCTGGCCCAGGCCGGGCCGCCCGACGGCGAGGGCCGGGTGACGGTCACACTGCCCGTCGAGTCGCACGACGTGGCGTACACCCAACTTCTCGTCCTCGGACCGGAGGTGGAGGTCCTGGAGCCGCCCGCGCTGCGGCAGCGCTTCGCGCGGGCGGCGGCCCGGACGGCGGCGTACTACGACGTGCAGGTCACCGATAGCCCGTGACGTCCGCGGGCCGGCCCGCCTGCTCGACCTCCGCGATGTAGCGCCAGGCGTCGGGCGCCGAGCCGTCGGCGTCCGTGAAGCCGTACTCCCGGGCCAGACCTCCGCTGGAGAGCGACTGCCCGTTCCAGCGCGCCACCTCGGGATCGGCGGCGAGCGCGGCCAGCGCCCGTCCGATGTACGTGGGCGACTCGGAGATCGCGAAGTGCGGAGCCTGCTCGCACGCGTCCCGCCAGTTCTCCTCGGTGACGTGGAAGGCGGAGTCGAGCATCGCCTCGGAGCGCAGCCAGCCCGGCGTGAGGCAGACGGCCGTACAGCCGAATTCCCTCAGCTCCTCGCCGAGGCCGTACGCCATGCGGATCGGGGTCGTCTTGGCGAGGTCGTAGAAGAACGGCTTGCGGTAGGTGGCGCGGTTGTACTCCTCGGTGCCGTCGGTGACCTCGACGAGCAGGCCGCCGGGGTTGCGGGTCAGGAGCGGCAGTGCGCTGTGGCTGGTGATGATGTGCGACTCGATGCCGAGGCGCATGACCCGCAGCCCCTTGTCGAGGTCCATCTCCCACATCTTCGGCTGCTCACGCGAACCCATGTCCAGGTGGACGTCGCCGCCCCAGAGGTCGTTGACGAGGATGTCGAGACGGCCCTGCTCCCGGTCGATGCGGGCGACGAGGGCCCGTACCTGCTCCGGCTCCAGGTGGTCGGTCGGCACGGCGATGCCCCGGCCTTCGGCTCCGGCCGCCGCGTCGACCAGCTCGGCGGTCTCCTCGATGGTCTCGGTGGACCGGCCGACCTCGCTGACGTGGTCACGGGTCGTGCGTCCCGTGGCGTACACGGTGGCTCCGGCGCGTCCCAGCTCCACCGCCATGGCCCGTCCGGCGCCGCGCGTGGCGCCCGCGACCAGGGCGATCTTTCCCTTGAGTGGCTGTGCGTTCTCCATGCGACGAGCATCGCGAGGAAAGCCGACAGCTACTGTCTGGCTTTCCCTCGGGTTTTCCGTCGGCATGTGCGCGCATAACGATCTGCCTGCGCCCAGGTGCGCGGGCAGGGTACAGGCCCGATGCTGGTGCACGTGATGGACGAGACGGAGTTCTGGGAGCTGGTGGACACGGCCCGCGAGGCCGCCGAGGGTGACCCCGACGAGCAGGCCGACCTGCTCGTCGAACGGCTCCTCGGCCTTGACCCGGACTCGGTCCTGGACTTCGCCCGTCACTTCGAGGCCCGCTACAACCGCGCCTACACCTGGGACCTCTGGGGCGCCGCCTGGATTCTCCTCGACGGGGCCAGCGACGACGCCTTCGACTACTTCCGCTGCTGGCTGATCGGCCAGGGGCGCGATGTGTACGAGCATGCCGTGCACGATCCGGACCAGCTCGCGGAGCTCCTGACCGACTTCGACGACGAGGTCGACGGGGACGGCGAGGAGCTCGGCTACGCGGCCGACGAGGCGTACGAACAGCTCACCGGCACCGACGCCCCGGACCTCGGCATCCCGCCCGCGCCCCCGGAGCCGACGGGCACGCCGATCGACTTCGAGAACCAGAAGGTGCTGGCGGAACGTTTTCCCCGGCTGTGGGAGCGGTTCGCCGACTGACAGTTACTGGCTCTGGACGGGTACGTGCCGGAGAGCCTCCGGCACGTACGAGCCGGTCCACGGCGCGCTGTGCGGGGGTGCCGCGTTGGCGTGGTCGAGGGCCGACGCGGTGGCGGCGGAGGGGCCGACCACTACGGCGGCCACCACGCAGGCCACGGTCCAGGGGCTCCGTACGGCCCGTGCCCACAGGGACGTCCGCCGGGGCCGCTGCCTGCCGTTCTCGTGGCTGCTCTCGTTCTGGTGACTGTTCATGATCCCCACCTCCGGTCAGTGCGTGCCTCGACGCTAGGAGGCGTGGCTCTGGGTGGTCGGTGAGCCGGCTGTGGCGTACCTGTGAGCTACCGCCTGCCCTGGAGGTGGGCCGCCCGTTCCCGGATCTCGGGGAGACGGGCCGTCAGGGCCTCGCCCGGGCAGGCGGTGTAGTAGCCGTCGGCGTGGCCCGCGACGGCCGCGAAGGTCGCGGGTGTGCCCGCCTGGTACCTGCTCATGCTGTTCGTGGAGACCAGCTGGACCGGGAGGCGCGGGTCGATGTCGCCGAGGCCCAGCTTCCAGGCGGCGACGGCCGCGATGGCGTCGGTCATGGCCTGTGGGACCGGCACCCCGGCGGTGAAGGTGCCGATCGCCGCGATCCCCGTCGTACCGACGTTGAAGCCCTGGGTGTGCGCCCCGACGACGGGCCGCTCGACTCCGCCCGCCCGGCCCTCGTAGATGGTGCCGCAGCGGTCGACGAGGAAGTTGTAGCCGATGTCGTCCCACTGCCGACCGCCGGCCTGCCCGACGTACATGTCCCGGATGATGCGGGGCACGTCGGCGCAGTCGTAGTCGTTCGGCGAGTCGGTGTGGTGCACGAACACGGCCAGGACGCGGTCGGCGTACCGGGTGGGCGGGCGCGTGTACGCGGCGTCGCCGAGCCAGTGCTCCCTGGGCACGATGGCGGGCCGGTCGGCGCGGTGTCCCGCGGGGGTCCGCGCCGTGGCGGGCCGTCCGGGACCCGACTGCGTCCGGTCGGTGCCCGCGGCCCAGAGGACCAGCGCGGTGACGGCCGCGAGGCCGGGCAGACAGACCAGGGCCACCCGCACCGCACGCGGCATACGCGACAGCGGTGTACGGAAGACACGCATGAGGCCCACTCTCCGGGACACCCGTGCCTTCCGCGATGTGTGCTGTGCCACCCGGTGGAACCAGCGCCCTGGCCCTGCACGTTTCTTAGGTTCCACGCACGTGTGCGGATTCCGGCTGGGGATCCCAGGGGTCATCCCCGGGAGGACGCGGCAGCTCCCACGCGCGCGTGGCCGATTTACGGGCCCCACGCGCGCGTAGCTTGATCACTGGGCCCGCTGCGCGCGTACTGAGGGGTCCAAGAGAAAGGGTGCTCCGTGGACCTGCTCGACATCCTGCTGTTGCTGGTGATCCTCGTTTATGCGGCGTCCGGCTACCGGCGCGGGCTCGTAGCGGGCTGCGTGTCGCTGGCCGGTTTCGTGGGCGGCGCGGTCATCGGCGTATGGGTGCTGCCCTGGATGATGGACCTGGTGACGGCGGGGACCACGACGGCGACGATCACGGCGGTGCTCACCGTGCTGGTGCCGGCCGTGGTCGGGCACGAGCTGGCGGGGCGGCTCGCCCTGCGGCTGCGCCGCGAGCTGGACCGGGGCCCGCTGCGCATCGCCGACGGAGTCGGCGGAGCCGCGGCCAACACGGTGGCCGTCCTGGTGGTGTCCTGGGTCGCCGCGAGCGTGCTCGCCGCGTCCGCCTCCCCCGTCCTCAGCCAGGCCATCCGCGGCTCCTCGCTGCTCGGCACAGTGCAGGACGTCATGCCGGAGACGACCCCGGCCTGGTTCTCCCGCGCCACCTCGGCGCTGACGGAGGCGGGGTTCCCGCAGGTCTTCAACCCGTTCGAGAGCGAGCCGGCCACGAGCGTCGCCAGGCCCTCCGGGGACAGCGTCACCGCGGCGGCGAGCCGGGCCGCGACGCGTTCCTCGGTGAAGGTCGAGGGCGTCGCGGACGGCCAGGGCCGCGAGGGCAGCGGCTTCGTCTATGCCTCCGAGCATGTGATGACCAACGCCCACGTGGTGGCGGGCATCGACGAGCCGACCGTACGCGTGGGCGGCACGGGCCGGACGTACGAGGCGAAGGTCGTCCTCTTCGACGCCGACAAGGACGTCGCCGTCCTCGACGTACCGGGCCTCGAAGCCCCCGTACTGCCCTTCGACACCAGCGCGACCCGCGGCGACGCGGCCGTGGTCGCGGGCTACCCGCAGGACGGCGGTCTGGACCTCCAGGCGGCCACCGTCGCGAACAAGATCCAGGCCAGGGGCCAGAACATCTACGGCTCCGAGATCGTCACCCGCGAGATCTACTCCATCCGCTCCACGGTGCTGCCCGGCAACTCCGGCGGCCCCCTGCTGACCACGGACGGCAAGGTGTACGGGGTCGTCTTCGCCCGGTCCACCAGCGACGCCGAGACGGGTTACGTCCTGACCGCCGACGAGGTCGCGGAGGACGCGGCGCAGGCGGCGAGGTCGTCGACGCCGGTGGACACGGGCGACCTGGTCACGTCCTGAGCACCGGCGGGGGCAGGGACGGTGCCCTGACGGGGACTCAGAGGCTGCGGCCCATCAGCACGTCGTCGACGTACTTCCCGTCGAGGTAGAACTCCCCCGGCTGGACGCCCTCCACGACGAAGCCCTCCGACTCGTACAGCCTGCGGGCCGGGGTGTTGTGACCGAGGACGCGCAGCGAGATGCGCAGGGCGCCCTGGCGGCGGGCCTCGGAGATCACCGCGCGGATCAGCGCCCGGCCCACACCGAAGCGGCGCGCCTCCTCGGCGACGGCGAGGCCCTGGATCTGCCGTACGTGTGCGTTGGAGACGAGCGGGGTGGGGAAACCGAGGCGCACATAGCCGACGAGGCGTCCGTCCAGCTCCGCGACGAGATGGTCGCGGGGCCCGTAGCGGTCGCCGAAGAACGGCTCGTACGGCGGCTCTTCCTGGGGCCGGACCGCGTGCAGGTAAGACCAGGTCGCACGGTCGAGCCGGCCCAGCGCGTCCTCGTCGTCGTAGCTGGCGGGGCGTATGTGCAAGGCGGGCATGGAGGTCACTGTACGGCGGGGGTGCGAGCTGTCGTCCGGGGTTTCGGCGCGCTTCGGGCACCCTCGTGTTGCGGCGCGCTTCGGGCACCCTCGGCGCGGTGGCCCGAGGGCGTGGGCGGAGGATGGGGGCATGGAAGCTTCCCGAATCGCCGTGGCCGGGGCGTCCGGTCTCATCGGTGCGGCACTGGTGCGGTCACTGACCGCGGACGGGCACGAGGTGGTGCGGCTGGTGCGCCGTACGCCCCGGGCGAAGGACGAGGTGGAGTGGGATCCCGAGCGGCAGTACGTCGACGCGGCGGGGCTCACCGGGTGCGACGCCGTGGTGAACCTCGCCGGGGCCGGCGTCGGTGACCGCCGCTGGACGGACGCGTACAAGCGGAAGATCCGCGACAGCCGGCTGCTCGGGACGGCGGCGCTCGCGGAGGCGGCCGCCTCCCTCTCCCCCTTGCCGCGGGTCTTTGTGAACGGCAGCGCGATCGGCTTCTACGGAGAGACCGGCGAACGGGCCGTGGACGAGAACTCGCCGCCCGGGGACGGGTTTCTGCCCTCGATGTGCGTGGAGTGGGAGGAGGCGGCGGCTCCGGCCGAAGAGGCGGGCGTACGGACCATCTTCGCGCGCACCGGACTGGTGGTGTCCGCCAAGGGCGGGGCCTGGGGGCGGCTGTTCCCGCTGTTCAAGGCGGGGCTCGGCGGGCGGCTGGGCGACGGACGCCAGTACTGGAGCTACATCGCGCTGCACGACGAGGTGGCCGCGCTGCGGCATCTGCTCGACACGGAGTCCTTGTCGGGCCCCTTCAACCTGACGGCTCCACAGCCGCTCACCAACCGCGAGATCACGGCCGCCATGGGCCGCGTGCTGCACCGGCCCACCCTCTTCGCGGTGCCCGCACCCGCACTGCGGCTCGCACTCGGCGAGATGGCCGGGGACGTACTGGGCAGCCAACGGGTGCTCCCCACCCGGCTGTTGGAGTCGGGCTTCTCCTTCGCGTTCCCGGGGATCGAGGACGCGATTCGGGCGGCGGCCCGGGGCTGATTCCGGTGCGGGTACGCGGGGGCTGGGGTGGGAGGGGTTTCTTTCCCCAGCCCCGCCCCTTCCCGGCTGTATCAATTTGCGGCTCCGCCGCGTGAGGGGGCTGCGCCCCCAGGCCCCCCGCCAGGGAGTGGGGGTGACACGTTGTGTCGCGGCTGCGGGCCCGTCGTGGCTGGTCGCGCAGTTCCCCGCGCCCCTGAAAAGCAAAAGCCTGCGGCTCCACTCACCGCCAGCCACGACGTACCCGCGGCTTCCCTCCGGCGGGAGGGGTCGTGGGCCGGTGCGTCGTATGCCCGTCGCTTAGGTCCGGTCTCGGAGAACCCGCACCCTGTACCAGCCCAGGGCCGTATGCGCACCCGAAAACCGCGCACCTAGCGGAGCGCCCCCGTGCGCCGCCCATGCGCGGCTCAGCGCAAAGCGCCCCACCCCCTAACCTCGTCCAGAAACTCCGGAATTCCGGAAGCATGTCGGGGGCATGACGTCCCCAGGAGCCGCGCGACCTCAAGGAGGGGCACGTGCTTGAGCCCGCTTATCAGGCGGACGTCGTCATAGTGGGGGCCGGGGTCGCGGGACTCTCGGCTGCTCACCGGCTGACCAGCGCAGGAGTAACGACCGTAGTCCTGGAGACCGCCCCTTACGTCGGCGGCCGTATGTCGACCGAGAAGGTCGACGGTTTCCGGCTCGACCGGATCGGCCGGCTGTTGTCCACCGCGTACCCGGAATTACGTCTCACTCCGGGTCTCGACGCCCTGACCCTGCGCCCGTTCGCACCGGGCGTACTCGTCCACGCCGACGGGCGTACGCACCGGGCGGGCGAGCCCGGAGGCGTAACGAGCGCCGGGGGCGCAAGGGGCGCACTCGGCGCGGCACGCGCCTTTGTGGCCGCCCCCCGGAGGCCACGCGCCGCCCGGCGGGCAGGGCCGTCGCCCGACGGCACCGTGGCCCGGGCGGCGCCACCGGCCGCCGCCCTGCCCCTGCCTCGGTCCTTCCCACCCCTCGGCAGCGCCATCGACCAGGCACGGCTCGCCGCCGCGCTCGGCCGGATCGCCGCCGCCCCGGTGGAGCGCCTGCTGGCGCGACCGGACCAGTCGGCCGGTCACGCGCTGGCGGCGCGCGGAATGCCCACCCGTACCGTCGAGGGCTTTCTGCGGCCGCTGCTGGCCGCACTGCTCTGCGACCCGGATCTGACGATGTCCAGCCGGTCCGCGGACCTCGCGCTGCGCGCCTTCGCCGCCGGACGGCTGTGCGTGCCGGAGGGCGGCGCCGACACCTTGCCGGAGCTGCTCGCCGCCGCTCTGCCGCCCGGCACGGTCCGCACCGGCGTACAGGTCACGTCCGTGTCCACGACGTCCGTACGCACCGCGGAACACGGCGAACTCCGTTGCCGGGCCGTCCTGTTGGCGACCGGCGCCCGCGCCGCCGCCGAGTTGCTGCCCGGCCTGCGGGTGCCGCCGTTCCACCCGGTGACGGTGGTGCACCACACGCCCGACGAGGTGCCCTCGGCCGGAGCGGGGCTGCTCCTCGACGCGGACCGGCGCGGCCCGGTGGCCCACACCGCCGTCCTCAGCGAGGTCGACCCGTCCCGCGCCCCCGCGGGCCGCGCTCTGGTCTCGTCCACGATCCTCGGCGCACCGCCTCCGGACGTCGACCGGGTCGTACGCGCCCACCTGGCCGACCTCTACGGCACGTCCACACTCCGCTGGGAGCTCCTCGCCGTCCACCACACCCCGGACGCCGTCCCCGCGATGCCGCCCCCGCACGATCTCCGCCGCCCCGTCCGCCTCCTAGCCGGCCTCTACGTCTGCGGTGACCACCGCGACACCAGCACGGTCCAGGGCGCCCTGCACTCGGGCCACCGCGCGGCCACGGCCCTGCTGACGGAGCTCGGCGCCAACTCGGCGCACACGGCGGCCCCGTTACCCAGGGCCGCGTAACCGGACAGGGTTGGAGGCCCCGTCGCGGGGCGGGACCTCCAACCCCGCACCACTACCCGAGCGCGGCGACCTTGTCGCGATACCCCCGCACCGGCGCCGCGTCCCGATACGGCTCCAACCGCCGCTCGAAGTCCCGTACGTACTCCACCGCCCGCACCGAGCGCATCTCGGCGGCCTGGGCCGCCGCCTCCGCGCCCAGCTGGCAGGCCTGGTCGAGTTCGCCGAGGCCGAGGCGGGCGGTGGCGAGGACGACGCGGCAGAAGAGGCGGCTGCGGGCGTAGCCGGGAGCCCGGAGCTGGAGGGAGCGTTCGGCGTGCTGGGCGGCGGCGCGGTACTGCTGGAGGTCCCGATGGCAGTGCCCGAACTCGTCCGCGAGCTGCGCCTGGTCGAAGAAGCGCGCCCAGTACGGGACGTCGTCGGTGGGCCGGGCCGTCTCCAGCGCCCGCTCCGCGCGTACGAGGGACGCCGTGCAGGCCCGTACCTCGCCGAGCACCCCGTGCCCGCGAGCCTCGGCCGCGTGCAGCAGCGCCTGCACGACGGGCGGCGCGGACGAGCCCGCGCCCTGCTGGGCGACCCGCGCCAGCTGCACCGCCTCCCGGCCGTGGCCCAGGTACACGGCCTGTCGGCTCATCGTCACCAGGACGTACGCCCCGTACGCCCGGTCCCCCGCCGCCTGCGCAAGCCGCAGCGCCTGCACGAAGTACCGCTGGGCCAGTCCGTGCGCGGCGATGTCGTACGAGGTCCAGCCCGCGAGCCGGGTCAGATCGGCGGCGGCGGCGAACAGCTGACGCCCGGTCTGCTCCCCGTATGCGCCGCGCAGCATCGGCTCCGCCTCGTGCTCCAGGTAGCGCACCAGGGCCTGCCGGGCGTGGCCGCCGCCGTAGGCGTGGTCCAGCGCCCGGAACAGCTCCCCGACCTTCCGCAGCGCCGCGATGTCGCCCGCGGTCACCCGCTGCCCGGGCTCGCGCTCGGTCTGCCGCTCGGCCTGCACACGCTGCCGGGACACGGCGCTGAGGCGGCCCTGCGCGGGCACCCGTACGACCGTGGGGTCCCCGGCGCGGCCCACCCGGTCGTCGGGCCGCCCGATCAGCCAGTCCCGGCTCGGCACGACGAGCCCCGCCGGGGTGAACGCGATCTTGCGCAGCTCCGCGTGGCTCCCGGAGTCCTTGCGCCACAGTCCGCTGACGATGTCCACGGCCTCCTCGGGCGTGGCCGCGAACTCGAGCCCCGCGTACACGGGGGCGCAGGCGTCCAGTCCCAGATCCTGTGCGGTGAGCCGGCGCCCGAGCCGGCGTGTGAACACCTCGGCGATCAGTGCCGGTGTCGTGCCGCGCGGCTGCTGGCCGCGTAGCCAGCGGGTCACCGACGTCTTGTCGTATCTCAGATCGAGCCCGTGCTCGAGACCGAGCTGGTCCACGCGACGGGCTAGTCCCGCGTTGGAGAACCCCGCTTCTGCGATCAGTGCGGCGAGCTGACGGTTGGGGGTGCGCTGCGCGGGTCGTTCCGTCATCTGCGGTGCGAACTCCTGCCTTCCAGGCCTCGGGGAAATGGCCTCGTGAACGGCGTGAATGTAGCGCTCCGTAAGCGTGCCATCGCAGGCTTCGATACTCATTCATCCGATCGTGTGAGGATTGGCCCGAGGATGACGGGCGCGACGCGGGCTGCCGCCCTGCCAGCCGGACGGACAGGGCCGAACTCGGCCGGCCAGAGCCCGGACGTACAGTGGCGTGGGGCGCGTACGCGCCTTACGGGTCTTCCAGGGAGGCGTTTGCCGTGGGTGAGTTGCGGTTCGTCCGGATGGGTTTCGGAGCGGACTCCGTCGAGTACCAGCAGGCCTGGGACGAGCAGCGCCGCGTGCACGCCGCCCGCTTCCAGGACGAGATCCCCGACACCTGTCTGCTCCTGGAGCACCCGCCGGTCTACACGGCGGGCCGGCGCACCGCGCCCGAGGAGCGGCCCCTCGACGGCACCCCGGTCGTGGACGTGGACCGCGGCGGCAAGATCACCTGGCACGGCCCCGGCCAGCTCGTCGGCTACCCGATCCAGAAGCTTCCGCGCCCGGTCGACGTCGTCGCCCATCTGCGCCGCCTCGAGGACGCGATGATCCGCGTGTGCGCCGACTTCGGCCTCGAGACCTCACGGGTCGAGGGTCGCGCGGGCGTGTGGATACTCGGCGACCCGGTGGAACAGCGCCCCTCCCTCGGAGGGCTCTCCCTGGACTTCGACCCGCGCCTCACGGACGACGAGTTCGACCCGCGCCTCAACGGCCCCGAGTACGCCCCCTCGAACGCCGGCCAGCGCCGCGAGGACCGCAAGATCTGCGCGATGGGCATCCGCGTGGCCAAGGGCGTCACGATGCACGGCTTCGCCCTGAACGTGAACCCGGACACCTCCAGCTTCGACAAGATCATCCCGTGCGGGATCCGGGACGCGGGCGTCACGTCACTGGCGTACGAGCTGGGGCGCGAGGTCACGATCGCCGAGGTCCTGCCGGTGGCCGAGAAGCATCTGCGGGACGTACTGGAGAACGCGGACCTGAAGCCGCGGGAGACCGAGAAGGCGACCGCCTGACGCAAGGAATGGACCTTGAGGCCCACAGGTTGGCCTCACAGAAAGGCCCATCAAACACGGGCGTACGCTGGTGTGCGCCGAGGAATCGAATGCACAGGGAGCCGGTCGTGTCCGCAGTCACCCCCGACGGACGCAAGATGCTGCGCCTGGAGGTCCGCAACAGCCAGACCCCCATCGAGCGCAAGCCCGAGTGGATCAAGACCCGGGCGAAAATGGGCCCCGAGTACACCAAGATGCAGAACCTCGTGAAGAGCGAGGGCCTGCACACGGTCTGCCAGGAGGCGGGCTGCCCCAACATCTACGAGTGCTGGGAGGACCGCGAGGCCACCTTCCTCATCGGCGGCGACCAGTGCACCAGGCGCTGCGACTTCTGCCAGATCGACACGGGCAAGCCCGAAGCACTGGACCGTGACGAGCCCCGGCGCGTGGGCGAGTCCGTGGTCACGATGGACCTCAACTACGCCACGATCACCGGCGTCGCCCGCGACGACCTGGAGGACGGCGGCGCCTGGCTGTACGCCGAGACGGTCCGCCAGATCCACGCCCAGACCGCGAACCGTGAGGCAGGCCGCACCAAGGTCGAACTGCTGGCCCCCGACTTCAACGCCGAGCCGGCCCAGCTCGCCGAGGTCTTCTCCTCCCGCCCGGAGGTCTTCGCGCACAACATCGAGACGGTCCCGCGCATCTTCAAGCGCATCCGCCCCGGCTTCCGCTACGAGCGCTCCCTGAAGGTCATCACCGAGGCCCGCGACGTCGGCCTGGTCACCAAGTCGAACCTGATCCTCGGCATGGGCGAGACCCGCGAGGAGATCAGCGAGGCGCTGCGCCAGCTGCACGAGGCCGGCTGCGAGCTGGTCACCATCACGCAGTACCTGCGCCCGACCGTGCGCCACCACCCCGTGGAGCGCTGGGTCAAGCCGCAGGAGTTCGTGGAGCTGAAGGAGGAGGCCGACCAGATCGGCTTCTCGGGTGTGATGTCCGGGCCGCTGGTGCGCTCCTCGTACCGCGCCGGGCGCCTCTACCAGATGGCCATCGAGAAGCGCGGCGCGTACGTCGCCTCGCAGGCCGTCTGAGATCTCGTACGACCTGCGCGATGGCACGCAGTGCCAGCTGATCGTGTGAATCCGCACACAAGACATTACCCGTGAGTAGTGTCCGATACGACGCGGTTCTGACCGTTCCCGCAGATGGGAGCCACCGTCAGGGCCGCGTCGGCGTTTTCGGGCCTCGCATCAAGGCTTCATTGGCGTTTGACCGCTTGGTCATGCCCTGGTAACACCAATCTGTGACTCTGTTCTCACGCCACGTACAGACTCATCCCAGAGCCGTCATCCGAGGGGGGACCTCCACCATGCAGGCCACACCCGTACGCGCCACAGCGATTCCGTCTTTCACCGATGCACTCCGTGCCGTCGAGTCGGTCCTCATGAGCAGCGGACAGCGCACCGCCCGCCGCAACGCATGGACCTCTGTCATGGAGGACCGCCGCCGGGCCAAGGACAGGGTCGAGGCGCAGCGCGTCCTGGACCAGTCCCTCGTGCAGCCGTCCTTCGCCCCTCGCCCGTGACCGCCCGCCGACGCGGCACCGCCGTCGTCGGCACTTCCCGCGCCACGTAGACTTCTCGGCATGGCGAGGAAGGACAACGCAGCGGACGCTGCGAACCCCGGGCGACTCAAGCAGATCGCTCTGACCTACAAGATGACCCGCAGGGCCGACTCCAAGATCGGTCTTGTACTCGGGGCTGTCGGAATCGGCACCCTCGGTGTCTTTCTCGCGATCGGTTTCCTGATCGGTCACCCGGTCTATCTCGGCATCCTCGGCTTCCTCCTCGCCTTCCTCGCGATGGCGATCGTCTTCGGACGACGGGCCGAGCGTGCCGCCTTCGGGCAGATGGAAGGGCAGCCGGGAGCGGCGGCCGCGGTGCTGGACAACATGAAGCGCGGCTGGACGACGACCCCGGCGGTGGCGATGAACCGTCAGCAGGACGTGGTGCACCGAGCCGTCGGCAAGGCCGGCATCGTGCTGGTGGCCGAGGGCAACCCGAACCGGGTGAAGAGTCTGCTGGCCGCCGAGAAGAAGCGTATGGCCCGCATCGTCTCGGACGTGCCCGTCCACGACATCCTCGTGGGGACCGGCGAAGGTCAGGTCGAGCTCAAGAAGCTCCGTACGACGATGCTGAAGCTGCCCCGCGTGCTGACCGGCCCCCAGGTCACCGCCACCAACGACCGACTGCGCGCCCTGGGCGACATCATGTCGAACCTCCCCATGCCGAAGGGCCCGATGCCCAAGGGGATGCGGATGCCGCGCGGTGGCCCGAAGATGCGGTAGCGCTGCCGCTGAGCTTGGCAGTAGCCGAAGGGCGCCGGAACCTGTGGGTTCCGGCGCCCTTCGGCGTTTGTCGGGGGTGGTTCTGCAGTTTGCCGACTGCATGTGCGTCGTGGCTGGTCGCGCAGTTCCCCGCGCCCCTGAAAAGACTGCGCCTCCCCGAGCCCCCGAGTAGGCCTGCCGCCGAAGCCGCACCCCTGAGCGGGTCGCCCCCGAAGGGGCCGGCCCACTTACGGCGCGTTCCTCAGATCCGTACCTCTACCGTGCGAGCCAAGCGGTCGTGCAACCCCCTGCCGTCCCGGTCCCAGATCAGGGCCGGGATGGCGACGCACAGCAGGACCGTGCGCAGGAGGGCGCGCACGGGCTGGACGGTGCCGGTTTCCAGGGTGAGGACTCGCAGGCCGAACAGGCGCTTGCCGGGGGTGAAGCCGATCGTGCCGACGGTCAGGACGCTCATCACGAAGAAGATCAGCAGCGCCCAGTTGCCCGTCGCCTGGTTGTAGCCGTCGGTGAGCAGTCCGTATGCGATCAGGAGGCACAGCCCCCAGTCGACCGCGAGGGCGCCGAGGCGTCGGCCCGGGCGGGCGATCGAGCCGGGGCCCGACTCCGGCAGGCCGAGCTGCTCGCCCCGGTATCCGAAGTCGGCACCGGCTTCCTCCGCGGCGGCGCGCGGTCCGGAGAGCCAGGATCCGATTGCTTGCCTGTTGTCCACGCGTCCACGGTACTGCGCCGGTTTTGATATGCGGACAGGTGGGGTCAGGCGGGCCGGGGTCGGTTAACTTGGGCGAAACAAATGGGTCACGCTCGAGAAATCACCCGTCCCTATTGTCGGGCCTCAGCGTGTGCCACCGCACTGGCCGCACGAACGAACTACCACCCCGGCACGGACGGTCGGGAGTAGGAGGAGCTGGATGTTCCAGAACGCCGACGAGGCCAAGAAGTTCATCGCGGACGAGGACGTCAAGTTCATCGACGTCCGCTTCTGCGACCTGCCTGGCGTGATGCAGCACTTCACGGTGCCGGCAGAGGCCTTCGACCCGAGCGAGGAACTTGCCTTCGACGGCTCCTCGATCCGCGGCTTCCAGGCCATCCACGAGTCGGACATGGCGCTTCGGGCCGACCTGTCGACCGCGCGCGTGGACCCTTTCCGCCGTGACAAGACGGTCAACATCAACTTCTTCATCCACGACCCGATCACGGGCGAGCAGTACTCCCGTGACCCGCGCAACGTGGCCAAGAAGGCGGAGGCGTACCTCGCCTCGACCGGTATCGCCGACACCGCGTACTTCGGCCCCGAGGCCGAGTTCTACGTCTTCGACAGCGTGCGCTTCGCCACCACGTCGAACGAGTCCTTCTATCACATCGACTCCGAGGCGGGCGCCTGGAACACCGGTGCGCTGGAGGACAACCGCGGCTACAAGGTCCGCTACAAGGGCGGTTACTTCCCGACCCCGCCGGTCGACCACTTCGCCGACCTGCGTGCCGAGATCTCCCTGGAGCTGAACAAGTCCGGCCTCCAGGTCGAGCGCCAGCACCACGAGGTGGGCACCGCGGGTCAGGCCGAGATCAACTACAAGTTCAACACGCTGCTCGCCGCGGCCGACGACCTCCAGCTCTTCAAGTACATCGTGAAGAACGTCGCCTGGCGCAACGGCAAGACGGCCACCTTCATGCCGAAGCCGATCTTCGGCGACAACGGCTCGGGCATGCACGTCCACCAGTCGCTGTGGGCGAACGGCGACCCGCTGTTCTACGACGAGGCCGGTTACGCGGGCCTGTCGGACACCGCCCGCTTCTACATCGGCGGCATCCTCAAGCACGCCCCGTCGCTGCTGGCCTTCACCAACCCGACGGTGAACTCGTACCACCGCCTGGTCCCCGGCTTCGAGGCCCCGATCAACCTGGTCTACTCGCAGCGCAACCGCTCCGCGGCCATGCGTATCCCGATCACGGGCTCGAACCCGAAGGCCAAGCGCGTCGAGTTCCGGGCGCCGGACTCCTCCGGCAACCCGTACCTCACCTTCGCGGCCCTGATGCTGGCCGGCCTGGACGGCATCAAGAACAAGGTCGAGCCGGCCGAGCCGATCGACAAGGACCTCTACGAGCTGGCTCCCGAGGAGCACGCGAACGTCGCGCAGGTCCCGACCTCGCTCCCGGCCGTCCTCGACTCTCTCGAGGCCGACCACGAGTTCCTGCTCCAGGGCGACGTCTTCACGTCCGACCTGATCGAGACGTGGATCGACTACAAGCGCACGAACGAGATCGCTCCGCTCCAGCTGCGTCCGCACCCGCACGAGTTCGAGCTGTACTTCGACGTGTAAGTCGACACGGCTTCCGGTACGGAGCCCCGTCACCGCCCCTCGTGGGTGGGGGCGGGGCTCCGTCGTTCTTTCCGAGAGCCTGGCGAGCCTTTGCCTTGACCGCGCCGTTCCTTTGCCCCGTAGGGGGAAGATCGGGATCCGGTCATGGATATGCCCGATGCACACTGGAATCGGGACGAGTGCCCGATGTGTGGGGTGATCGTGATGCGGAGCCGATTCCAGCCCGACCGACGGTTGAACATGCGGATGGGGGTCACGCTGTTCCTGCTCGGGCTGCTGTACGTGGCGTTCGTCGCCGCCTTGATCGTGCTGCTGAAGTCGTGGGTGCTGGTCGTGGTGATCGCGGCGGCGGTGCTCGGTGCGCAGTACTGGTTCTCGGACCGGATCGCGTTGTTCGCGATGCGCGGGCGGGTCGTGGAGCGCGAGGAGTATCCGCAGCTGCACGGGGTGATCGACCGGCTGTGCGCCACCGCCGACATGCCGAAGCCCGCCGTCGCCGTGTCCGACATGGAGATGCCGAACGCCTTCGCCACCGGGCGCGACGCCGATCATGCCGTCGTGTGCGTGACGACCGGGCTACTGCGGCGGCTTGAGCCCGCCGAGTTGGAGGGTGTGCTCGCGCACGAGCTGTCGCATGTGGCGCACCGCGATGTCGCGGTGATCACCGTGGCCTCGTTCCTCGGGGTGCTCGCCGGGCTGATCGTACGGTTCGTCTTCTACTCCCAGGTGTTCGGCGGGCACGGCCGCAAGGACCAGAACGCGGCCGTCGTGCTCATGACGGTGATGGCGGTGTCCGCTGCCGTCTACGCGCTCAGCTTCTTCCTCATCCGGGCGCTCTCCCGGTACCGGGAGTTGGCCGCCGACCGCGCCGCGGCCATGCTCACCGGCCGCCCCTCGGCACTCGCCTCCGCGCTGACCAAGCTCACCGGCGACATCGCCAAGATCCCCACCCGCGATCTACGGACCGCACAGGCCTTCAACGCCTTCTACTTCACGCCCGCGTCCGGCAAAACCCCGGGCATCCAGCGCCTCTTCTCGACCCACCCGAGCCTGGAGGAGCGGCTCGATCAACTGGGCCGGATCTCCCGCGAGTTGGGTGAGTCGTCGCCCTCCGGAAAGGCGGGTTGAGCGGGATGAGGCTCCTGGACATCCTGCTGGGCCGCAGCAAGCCGGTGGCCCCCGACCTCGACCAGCTCTTCGCCCTGCCGTCCGCCGCGATCACCCTGGAGGCGGCGGCCGGTTTCACACCGACCGGGCACGGCTCGGTGTGCTTCGCGACGGTCGAAGGGGCGGCCTTCGAGGACGTACGCCAGGAAGTACGGGCGTTGTTGGACGCGGATGCCGAGCGGACGGGGCCGCCGGTGGAGGTGAGCCGGGACTCGTACGGGTACACGTGGCTGGTCTCGCGGCGGTCGCCGGAGGACCTGCCCGCGCTCGTCGGTGATCTGCACGCGGTGAACAGCGCGCTGGAAGGCAGCGGGTTCGGGCCGCAGTTGCTGTGCTCCGTCGTCGGGTTTCGGGGTGGCGGTGACGAGCGGCGGCCGCTCGGGCTCGTGTACCTCTACAAGAGAGGCAGCTTCTACGTTTTCGCGCCGCTCCCCGGTGGCGGGGAACGGCGCGACAGCGCCCTGGAGTTGCAGGTCAGAGCAGTGCTTGCGAACGACCTGCGGCTGGAGCCGGATCTGAGCCGCTGGTTCCCGGTGTGGGGAGCGCCGGGCGTGGGTTAGCCCTTCTGCTGCCGGGACGCCCAGCGGCGCTCGCGACGGTAACGGCGCTCCCACCTGGCCTGACGGTCACGGCGCTGGCGGTACGCGCGGTAGCTTTCGTCCACGCGAGCCGGGGATCCCGAGGAGCCCGCGGGGCCGCCGGATGACGGGGACGGTCCGGTGTGGCCGTAGCGGACATGCAGATACAGCAGCGCGGCGGCGGCGATCCACCAGACAGGGTTACTGAACCCCATGACGACCAGCACGAGGATCGCCAGAATGATCAAGGTACCCATGACGAGCCTCCTTCGCTTGAATGGTTGGGACGCACGCTGCGGTTTGCGAACGTCCGTTCGCCGGTGGGTTGAGAGTAATCCTCAGGATGCCGGGTGACGCCACTTCGCCGAAACCGAATTACTTCGCCGGGTCGGGCGGTTGGGGCAGAGCTCCCGGTTTCGGGAAGGGGTGGGCTTGGGGAAAACCCAGCGCCGGCCACCCCAAGGGCGACCGGCGCTGGAAAGGAAACCCGGAGACCTCAGCGGGCGTAACGCATCAGGGCTCGCACCATGTGACACGTCGTGTCCGACGGCGGGTGGACGCCGATGAGTTCGGCCGTGCGGTGGATCGTCTCGTTGCGGGCCTGGTTGGGCATGTAGACGCCGGAGTCCAGCAATGCGATGGCGAGCCGCATCGCCTTGAGGCGCCGGTTGTGTGTGATGTACCAGTCGCGTGGACGCCCCGGCGGGAGCGGCCGCTTCTCGACGGGCTCGTACGGCAGGTCCAGCGGAACCGGCCTCTTGGCTGTGGACTGCGTGGGCAGCGGGAAGAGTGCGGCAGCGGGCACGAGCATCCTCCTGTCGCGGTCAGGGAGCCGTCCGTCGGCGCCCTCGAACACTACTCATAGTTTACTGCCCACCACTGACATCGAGACAGTCCGCCAAGTCCGCAAAAAGGCCAGGTGAGATAGGGAATTGGCGTGGCTTCACCCCAGGTCCGCGAGGTGCGCATGAGGCGGCGCCAAATTCGAACAAGACCATCGACGGGCGCACGCAGAGGGTGGCGCCCCTCACTCGGACCGCGCTCGACCAGGCGAGGAATTACTCAACCTCCTTTGTGATCCAAGCCACTTGAGTGACTCGTGTGAGCTGTCGAGTAACTCTGTTCGACATCTCGTACATAGCGGCGTACTCCCCGCTCACGACAGGTCGCCGCCAGGGCGGCCGGAGACAAGAGGCCCGCTATGCCGCGTACGTCCCGCAGGAGAACGATCGGCCCCAAGAAGAAGCTCGCGTTGTTGGTGAGCGCCGCGGCGGTCGCCGGAGGCGGGGCCTTCGCTCTGGCGGCCACCTCGAACGCCGCGCCGGCCGGTCAGGCACAGTCCTCCACGGTCTGCGAGGGTCTGGCCACGGCGCTCGGGAACAACGAGAAGTTCATCGAGGGGCAACGCGCCAATCCCGACGCACAGTCCGAGGCCCGGATCGCCAACCGGGAAGCGGTCATCGCGGAGATCGAGCGCAAGCAGGAAGCCTCCGGCTGCACGCCCGGGGAGTCGGCTCAGGACGCCCCGGCCGAGCAGCCGGCACCGGCTCCCGCAGACACTTCCGGCGACGCGACGGGGGTCGCCGGCGGTGAGCAGGTCTGCGCGGGTTCGACCGTCACACTCTCCGGCGAGGAGGGCGCCCCGGCCGCGTCCAGCAACCAGTTCCCGCCCGGTACGCAACTGAAGGTCACGAACCTGGACAACAACAAGTCCACGACAGTGGAGGTCACATCAACCTCCGGCAGCTGCGCCCTCCTCAACAACGCGGCCTTCGAGCAGGTCCGCGAGCCCGGCAAGTTCCTGATCCGTCGGGCGCTGATCGAGAAGGTGGGGTGAGGCCCGGCCACGGAGGAGTCAGCCACCGAGGAAATCGGTGAGGCGGCGGCCCAGTTCGGCGGGTGCGGCCTGCGGCAACGCGTGATGCGAGATGTCGGGCAGTACGTCTGTCTCCGCGCGCGGCAACAGCCCGCCTGCCTGCGCCGCCACTTGGCAGGCGTCATGAGCCCTGCCGTTGCCGGCCAGGACCAGCAGGACCGGCACGTCCAGGCCCCGCAGCGCCTCCGGCACCGGGCGGGGCCCTGTCACCGGCTTCGCGGAGGGGAAGCCGGCGGCCGTCTCCTGGAGGCGGAGCCAGTCCGGGTCGAGAGCCACTCCCCCGGCCTCCCACTCCAGGAAGGCGCGGACCCGGTGGGGCGCGGGGCGCAGCAACATCGGCAGGGCATGCAGCAGGTACGCCGCCTTGTACCCGGCAAAGCACTGGGTCGGGTCCAGGAGGAACAGGCGGCGCACCCGGGCGGGCGCCAGCAGCGCGTAATGCAGGGCGATCCAGCCGCCGTACGAGTGCCCGCCCATGTCCGCCGTCTCCACACCGAGGCCGTCCAGGAGCGCGTCCAGCCAGACGGACAGGTCGGCGACCGTACGGGGATGACGGTCGCCGGCCCGTTCGCTGCGGCCGGGGGCGCCGATCAGGTCGACGGCGAGGACACGGTGGTTGCGGGCGAGGTCGGCGGCCTGGGCGTGCCAAGAGGCGGAGGTCGCACCTCCGCCGCCTGGCAGGAGGAGAAGCGGGGGCGCATCGGGCGGTCCGCAGGCGTTGACGTACGTCGTACCGAACGGCGTGGAGACGCGGATCGCCTCCCGTTCCGCGGGCCATTTGGCCATGACCTTGTCGTAGGCCGACTGAAAGGCGTCGCTGTCGTACGTGCTCATGGAGCCCTCCCGTATTATCTCGCCGAGCGAGATTTTCGACGAGCGAGATGATAGCCGGAGGCGGCACATGCGGAACCAGGGCCCCGAGATGGAGATCGTTCATCTCCTGCGAGCAGTGACGGTCGAACTCGGCCTGCGCAGCGCCCGGTTCGCGAGCCACAACGGCATGCACCCGACGGACGTACGCGCCCTGATCGAGCTCATGGATGCCTCCCGGGCCGGCGAGGAGATGACGGCCGGGCGGCTCGGTGCTGCGCTCGGGCTCAATTCGGCCGGGACCACCTCGCTGCTCGACCGGCTGGAGGGGGCCGGGCATGTGCGGCGGGTGCGGGGCCGGCAGGACCGGCGCAAGGTGGTCGTCGAGGTGGACGAGCGGGCGGTCGAACTGGGGTGGTCCTTCTTCGGGCCACTCATCGGGAAGGCGGTGGAGCTGCTCCAGAACTGTGACGAGCGGGAGCGGGAGGCGATCCGGGGCTTCCTGGAGGGAATGCGGGAGGCCTCGGCCGGGAGCGAGTGACGCCCCCGTACAGCCTTCGCTCTGTCTCCTCCGCTCCCGTACTCCCTCGTATACGACGGAGCCCACCCGCTCTCAAGGCGGGCCCCCAGCCCACAAGCACCAGGTAACACGGGGTTCACGGCCGAGCAATGATCGGGAAATGGCCTGTTGACAGGCTGCGGTCATCCCCGCGGCACCCTTGTGCCGCACCCCGCGGCGCCCCAGTGCCGCAGCGCCGCGCGCCCGTGACGACCGAGCGCAACAAGACCCACCCCGAAGGATGTGGCCCGTGACCTTCAAGGCTGAGTACATCTGGATCGACGGCACCGAGCCGACGGCCAAGCTGCGTTCCAAGACGAAGATCCTGGCCGATGACGCCAAGGGCGAAGCGCTGCCGATCTGGGGCTTCGACGGGTCCTCCACGAACCAGGCCGAGGGCCACGCCTCCGACCGCGTGCTGAAGCCGGTCGCCACCTTCCCGGACCCGATCCGCGGCGGCGACGACGTGCTCGTCATGTGCGAGGTCCTCAACATCGACATGACGCCGCACGAGTCCAACACCCGTGCCGCGCTCACCGAGGTCGCGGAGAAGTTCGCCGCTCAGGAGCCGATCTTCGGCATCGAGCAGGAGTACACCTTCTTCAAGGGCTCGCGCCCCCTCGGCTTCCCCGAGGGCGGCTTCCCGGCCGCGCAGGGCGGCTACTACTGCGGTGTCGGCTCGGACGAGATCTTCGGCCGTGACATCGTCGAGGCGCACCTGGAGAACTGCCTCAAGGCGGGTCTCGCCATCTCCGGCATCAACGCCGAGGTCATGCCCGGCCAGTGGGAGTTCCAGGTCGGCCCGGTCTCCCCGCTGGAGGTCGCCGACCAGCTGTGGATGGCCCGCTGGCTGCTCTACCGCACCGCCGAGGACTTCGACGTCTCCGCGACCCTCGACCCCAAGCCGGTCAAGGGCGACTGGAACGGCGCCGGCGCCCACACCAACTTCTCCACCAAGGCGATGCGCGAGGGCTACGACGCGATCATCACCGCGTGCGAGTCGCTGGGCGAGGGCTCCAAGCCCATGGACCACGTCAAGAACTACGGCGCCGGCATCGACGACCGCCTGACCGGTCTGCACGAGACCGCCCCGTGGAACGAGTACTCCTACGGTGTCTCCAACCGTGGCGCCTCGGTCCGTATCCCGTGGCAGGTCGAGCAGGACGGCAAGGGCTACATCGAGGACCGCCGCCCGAACGCGAACGTCGACCCGTACGTCGTGACGCGCCTGATCGTCGACACCTGCTGCACGGCCCTGGACAAGGCCGGCCAGGTCTGACCCGTACCCGTACGACGCAGCTCCGTACGACTCCGTGAGGGGGCGTCCATCACAAACGGTGGACGCCCCCTCACCGTTGTCCGCTTCGTCTGCTTCAATGGGCCCATGGCCAGCCCTCAGAAGCACCCCGCGACAGGTCGCCATGACCTCGAGCCCTTCTGGCCCTCCCGTCAGCACCACGTCTTCGACCGGGAGTGTTGCCGCGCGGTGAACGCGCCGGCCCTCTAAAGCCGCACCTCGGCCTTCGGTCGGCGCGCAATGACGTACGTCCCCCGACGAACCTCTCGCGCGAAAAGAGCTGACCTCTCATGGCGAACACTCGTTCCCTCTCCCCCACCGCCGCACCCCTGAACTCCCCCGCCCGGCACCGGCTGCGTGCCGTCGACCGGGACGAGGTGGTGGACGTGGCGGACTTCCTGCCGCCGGGCGCCACCCTGCTGCCCGCGCCCCCGCACACCCTGCCCACCCTCCCGGGGCGGCCGCCGATGGTCGGGTATCTGGTGCTCGTCCCGGCCGACCAGCAGCCGCCGTTCGCGCCGGTGGTGGTGCCCGAGCGGGCGGAGACGGGTGCCGGGGCCGCCGACGACCCGCTCGTGCGGGTCGACACCGCGCAGCGCACCGCCGAGGTGGACGGGCGCGCGCTCGACCTCACGTACCTGGAGTTCGAGCTGCTCGCCCATCTCGTCACCCACCCCCACCGGGTGTACACCCGCGACCAGTTGGTCACCACGGTGTGGGGGTACGGGCATGTGGGCGACGGCCGTACCGTCGACGTCCACATCGCCCGCCTGCGCCGCAAGCTGGGCGCCGAGCACCGGCAGGTGATCCAGACCGTGCGCCGGGTGGGGTACAAGTACGCGCCGCCGGCGGGGCGTTGACGCTCTGCTGAGGGCAGATTCCCGTTCCGTCCCGTGAGCCGGCCGGGCAGAGTCACCGGTATGAGACTTCTGCTGCTGGGTGGGACAGAGTTCGCGGGACGGGCCGTCGCGGAGGCGGCCCTCGGGCGCGGCTGGGAGGTGACCGTCTTCCACCGGGGACGGCACGCGCCTCCCGCCGGGGTGCGGTCACTGCACGGTGACCGCACCGCGCCCGACGGGCTCGCCGCCCTCGCGGAGGGAGAGTGGGACGCCGTCGTCGACACCTGGTCGGCGGCGCCTCGGGCCGTACGGGACACGGCGCGGCTGCTGCGGGGCCGCGCCGGGCGGTACGTGTACGTGTCGAGCTGCTCGGTGTACGAGTGGCCCCGCCCCGCCGGATACGGCGAGGACGCACCCCTGGTGGAGGACGCCTCCGCCGACGCCGAGCAGACCGACTACGCCCGGGACAAACGGGGCGGCGAACTGGCCGCCGTGGAGGCCTTCGGCGCGGACCGTTCGCTGCTCGTGCGGGCCGGGCTGATCCTCGGGCCGTACGAGAACGTCGGGCGGCTGCCGTGGTGGCTGGGCAGGATCGCCCGCGGCGGACCCGTCCTCGCGCCCGGGCCGCGCGACCTGCCCCTCCAGTACGTCGACGTCCGTGACCTCGCCGAGTGGGTTCTCGGCGCGGTGGAGCGGGAGTTGAGCGGGCCGTACAACCTCATCAGCCCGCAGGGGCACGCCACCATGGGCACCCTGCTCGACGCCTGTGTGCGCGCCACCGGCGGTCCGGCCGAGCTGCGGTGGACCGACCCGGACGTGATCCTGGAGGCGGGTATCGAGCCGTGGGTCCAGCTGCCGGTGTGGGTGCCGCCGGGCAGCGACCTGCACGACGCCCTGCACGCCGCGGACGTCTCCCGGGCGCTGGCGACGGGACTGGACTGCCGGCCCGTCGCCGACACCGTGACCGATACCTGGAAGTGGCTCCAAGGCATCGGCGGTACGGCGCCGCAGCGGCCGGACCGGACGGCCAAGGGCCTCGATCCGGAGGTGGAGGCAAAGGTGCTGGCGAGCGGCGGAGGTGTACCTGGCAACACCCCCTGATCCGGCGCCCAGCCCCCGTGCCCCGCGCCGCCCCCTCGGCCAGACTGACGCCATGACGACCATCGAGACGAAGAGCGGCAGCGGTTCAACCAGGGTGCGGGGGTCCGGGATCGCGGCGGTACGGGGGCTCGGGCTGGCGCTGGTGCTGCTGCCGGGGGCGGTGCTCTGCTTCACGCTCTCCCTGGTGTCCATCGCGTTGATACCGATCGGGATCGGGCTCGTCACCACGCCCTGGGTGCTCACGGGGGTGCGGGCGTTCGCGGACTGGCGGCGGGTGCTGGCCGCCCAGTGGTGCGGGGTGAAGATCCCGTCGGCGTACCGGCCGGTCCCGGAGGGCGCCAACCCGTGGACACGTACGTTCGCTTTGCTGCGCGACCCGGCGACCTGGCGGGACCTGAGGTGGCTGCCGGTCGACATGACGGCGGGGTTCCTCACCGCGCTGCTGCCGGCGGTGCTGTTCCTCTACCCCCTGGAGGGGTTCGCGCTGGCGGCCGGGCTGTGGCGGGTCTTCGCGGACGCCGGATACGTCGCGTACTGGTACGGCTTCGTGCCGGTCACGGGCCAGGCCTCCGCGTTCGGCGCCGCCGCGCTGGCGCTCGCGCTCCTCTTCCTGGCCCACTTCGCCGGCCCGCGGCTGCTGAAGGCCCACTTCCAGCTCACCCGCGCCCTCCTCGCCCCGGGTCAGGGCGAGCTGGCCGAGCGCGTCCGCGTCCTGACCGAGACCCGCCGGGACGCGGTGGACACCTCGGCCGCCGAACTGCGGCGCATCGAGCGGGACCTGCACGACGGGGCGCAGGCCCGGCTGGTCGCGATGGGCATGGACCTCGGCACCGTCGAGGCGCTCCTCGACAAGGACCCCGAGAAGGCCAGGCAGTTGCTCGCCGAGGCCCGCCGGAACTCCGCCGACGCGCTCACCGAGCTGCGCGACCTGGTGCGCGGCATCCACCCGCCCGTGCTCGCCGAACGCGGACTGGGCGACGCCGTACGGGCGTTGGCACTGCGGCTGCCCGTCAGCACCGAGGTGGACGTGGACCTGACGGGGCGCGCGGACGAGCCCGTCGAGTCGGCCGCGTACTTCGCCGTGAGCGAGGTCCTCACCAATGCGGTGAAGCACGCGGAGGCGGATCGGATCTGGGTCGATGTGCACCACGCGGAGGGGATGCTGCGGATCGCCGTCACCGACAACGGCCAGGGCGGTGCCGTGATCGGGGCGGGTTCGGGACTCTCCGGAGTCGAGCGGCGACTGGGTACATTCGACGGCGTCCTGGCCGTCAGCAGCCCCGCGGGCGGTCCCACCATGGTGACCATGGAGATCCCTTGCGAGTTGTCCTAGCCGAAGACCTCTTCCTGCTGCGCGACGGACTGGTGCGGATGCTCGAGGCGTACGACTTCGAGATCGCGGCGGCGGTGGAGAGCGGGCCCGAACTCAACCGGGCGCTCGCCGAGTTGGAGCCGGACGTCGCCGTCGTCGACGTCCGGCTGCCGCCTTCGCACACAGACGAGGGCTTGCAGTGCGCATTAGAAGCGCGCCGGGCGAGACCCGGGCTGCCGGTGCTGGTGCTGTCGCAGCACGTGGAGCAGTTGTACGCGCGGGAGTTGCTGGCGGACGGGACCGGCGGAGTCGGCTATCTGCTGAAGGACCGGGTCTTCGACGCCGAGCAGTTCATCGACGCCGTACGCCGGGTCGCGGCGGGCGGCACCGCGATGGATCCGCAGGTGATCCAGCAGCTGTTGTCGCGGCGTCAGGCGGAGAGCCGGCCGCTGGGGCGGCTGACGCCGCGTGAGCGGGAGGT
Source organism: Streptomyces yerevanensis (assembly GCF_000716805.1). NCBI lineage: Bacteria > Bacillati > Actinomycetota > Actinomycetes > Kitasatosporales > Streptomycetaceae > Streptomyces > Streptomyces yerevanensis. The sequence continues at coordinate 95,311 of NZ_JNWJ01000040.1, forward strand.
GCTGGAGCTGATGGCACAGGGCCGCTCGAACGCGGCGATCGCGGAGCGGCTGGTCGTGACAGAACGGGCCATTGCGAAGCACACCTCCAACATCTTCGCGAAGCTGGGTCTTGAGGTGTCGGACGATGACAATCGCCGCGTACTGGCCGTTCTCGCTTATTTGGATCAGGGCCGCTGAAAAGGAACCGGCAGAGGACGCTACGGGACCGACAGAGGGCCGGTATAAGAATTGGGCTCTTACCGAAGATTCACTGAATCAGATTCAGCATTCCCCCCTCAACTGCCGTTGAAACAGGGGGTTCTGGGCCCCTTGCGCCGGAATTGCTCCACCAATCTCTCACCAATTTCTGATGCCGCTGAACGCCCCATGAGCCCCTTGCGTACTGAACGACGCCGCTTCACCTCCTGTCGGGCGCCTCAATGCCCCGCAAGGAAGCCAGAGGAGTTCCATGGGACGCACAAACCGAAAACGCCGCTCAACGCTCGCCAACCGGGCGATAGCCGCATCGGCGGCTCTCGCGCTGGGTGGCGGCGGCTTGCTCGCGGCCAATATCTACGCTTCTGCGGGCGAGGGTGGAGACTCGCCGCAGAACGCGCAGACCACCGCCGCAGGGGTGGCAACGATCAAATGCCCGGACGTCGGCCAGCAGCTGACGGACGTGCCGGACGGCGCACGCCAGGGTGTCGACCAGGAGCTGGCGAAGCTCGACCAGCAGGTCACGGACGCCTACAAGCGCCTCGCGGACACCCGCCAGGCCCAGGCCGGCGACTCCGGCTACGTCGACAACGCCATCCTCGGCCCGCTGAAGTCCAAGCGGACGGCCACCATCGACCGGATCGGCATCAACATCCGGAACGCGGGCGGTCAGCCTCCGCAGGGAGCCGAGCAGATGGCCCAGTGCGAGGGTGTGCCGGCCGAGCAGCCGGACCCCGCCGCGGGTGACGGTCAGGACCAGGCCGACGGCCAGGATCAGGGCCAGGACCAGGGTGACGGTCAGGATCAGGGTCAGGACCAGGGCGACGGTCAGGATCAGGGCCAGGACCAGGGTGACGGTCAGGATCAGGGCCAGGAGGGCAACGGCCCGGTCGCGGACGACTTCCAGGACATCACCCAGGTTCAGCCGACCGGCGGCCCGCAGGGCGTGGACGGAAACGGACTCGCCGCGAACGGTGACAGCGGTTCGCAGGGCACCTTCACCACGAACTGCGGCACCAACGAGAACGAGAACCGCAACTCGGACAACGTGATCGTCGCTCCCGGTGTCAGCAACGGTGCTCAGCACCAGCACGACTACGTCGGCAACCAGGCCAACGACGCTTTCGCGAGCGACGAGGACCTGGCGAACGGCGACACCACCTGCGAGAACCAGGGCGACAAGTCGTCGTACTTCTGGCCGGTGCTGCGTGTGCAGGACGGTCAGGACGACATTGACGCCAACGCCCCCGGTGGCGGTCAGGACGGCAACGTCGGCACGATCATCCAGGCCAGCGAGGCCCAGCTGAAGTTCGTCGGCAACAAGCAGAGCGATGTCACCGCGATGCCGGAGGCCCTGCGCATCATCACCGGTGACGCCAAGGCCTTCGTGAACGGCAACGGCAACGCCAACACGAACTGGAGCTGCACCGGCTTCGAGGACCGCCAGCTGACGGACAAGTACCCGCTCTGCCCCGAGGGCAGCTCGGTGGTTCGGACGACCAACTTCCAGAGCTGCTGGGACGGTCAGAACATCGACAGCGCCAACCACCGCGATCACGTGGACTTCGTGAACGAGGACGGCAGCTGCTCGAACGGTTTCCAGGCCATCCCCCAGCTCCAGGTCCGCCTGGTCTACGACGTTGACGCGCCGCAGATCCAGAACGGACAGGTCCAGAACCCGTTCGCAGTGGACTCCTTCCCGGACCAGCTGCACAAGCCGATCACCGACCACAACGACTTCATCAACTTCTTCAACGAGGAGACGATGAACCAGGTGGTCGACTGCATCAACAGCGGCCAGGACTGCCAGTAGTCCTGAACCACTAGGAAGCCGGCGGTGGGATTTCCCACCGCCGGCTTTCGCTTGCCCCGAACCGGTGCGGTCAGTGACCGCCACTGTTGTGACTACCACCGGGATTCATGTGCTCGGACCCCTCCTCCATGGTCCCGCCGAGCGAGCCGCGCAGCGCCGTGACCGTCTTCTCCTCGCCGACGGCGACCCACTTGCGGCCGACGAGGTAGTAGCCGCCGTAGTCCTTCGCCCCGTTCAGCCACTCACGCTGACCGCGGTCGGTGGCGAAGGTGGCGAGGACGTACTTCTCGGCGCCCTTCTTGCAGATGGCCTGGCGGATCGTGTCCGCGTCCGTCTGGATGTTCGGCTTGCACTTCGCCTCGGCGGCCAGGCTCTCCAGGCTCCCCGTCGCCGTCTCCGGCACACTGGCGCTGTCGCCGCCGTCGTCGGACCCGCAGCCCGACAGCGCCAGCACCGCCACGGCCCCGGCCGCGGCCAGCTTCTGTCGCGTCAACCTCATCTTTTCCTCCGGTCCCGTCCGGCGACATGAACTCCACGCCGCAGAGAGCCCTGGCAAGGGCCCTGTACTCGATACGGCTCCCAGAGGCCCCACGCTCAATCGGTCCCCCACCGAACCACACGCCCGGCCCGGTCGGCCATCTCCCGCCGAGACCCACCGGACGCCCACGCGACGCCCACCGGACGCCCACAGACTCACGGAGTGAGGCGCTGGACATGTGAACACCCTTGCGGCACCGTCCCGTTGGAGGCCGGATCCGATCGGTAAGGTGTTCGCATGACAACCGGGGTACAGGTACGTCGCAGGATGGGTGTCGAGGAGCGGCGGCAGCAGTTGATCGGCGTCGCGCTCGAACTGTTCAGCCGACGCTCGCCCGACGAGGTCTCCATCGACGAGATAGCGTCGGCCGCGGGCATTTCCCGGCCCCTGGTCTACCACTACTTTCCCGGCAAACTCAGCCTGTACGAGGCGGCGTTGAAGCGGGCGGCCGACGATCTGGCGACCCGGTTCGTGGAGCCGCATGATGGCCCGCTGGGCGCGCGGCTGCTGCGGGTGATGCGGCGGTACTTCGACTTCGTCGACGAACACGGGCCCGGATTCTCGGCGTTGATGCGGGGCGGCCCCGCGGTGGGCTCCTCGGCGACCAACGCCCTCGTCGACGGCGTACGACAGGCCGCGTACCTCCAGATACTGGCGCATCTGGACATCGACCACCCGCCCGCCCGGCTTGAACTGGTCGTCCGCTCCTGGATCTCACTCGCCGAGTCGACGGCCCTGATCTGGCTGGACGGCCGCCGCATCCCACGCGTCGAACTGGAAGCGCAGCTCGTCCACGACTTCGCCGCGCTGACGGCGGTGAGCGCCGCGTACGACGACGAAATGGCGACGCTGCTGCGCCGCATGCTCAAGGACGAGCCGGCCGAGGGCCCGTTCACGGACCTCGTCGGCCGGCTGGTCGCGCTCGCGTCGTAGGCCTGCTGCTCTGGCCTTACTCCTCGAACTTGATGTACGAGGCGTCGAGGTCCCGCACCTCCGCGGAGGCGTGCAGCGTGATCCCGCCGGCGGGCTTCACATGCGCCCGCAGCAGCTCCAGCGTCCGCTCAGTCAGCGCCGCCTTCGTCTCCTCCGTACGGCCAGGCAGCAGCGCGACCGCGACATGCACCAGCGCGTGCCCGTCCGCCTCCGCGCCGATCACCAGGTCCTCGGTCGGCCGGAACCGCGTCTTGCACGCCTCGATCTTCGCGGCGGCCGTCTCCACCACCATCGTGTGCAGCGCGAGCGCGAAGCCCTTCCGGTCGAAGGCGTCGGCGAGCGGCGCCGAGTAGTCGACGGTGATCTGCGGCATGGGCACTCCTGTTCTACGGGTCTTGCGGTCAGCCTAGCCTGTGGCCTGCGAGAAGACCGCGACGCTGCGTCCGGGAACAGCGAAGGTGCCCGACTCCGTCTCGTACGACGAGCCCCTGACGACCGGATCCGCGCCCGCGGCCTGCACCGGATGCAGCGCGTACGCCTGCCCCGCGAGCGCCGCGACCCGCTGCGTCTGCCGATCGGGCGTCGCGTTGAAGACGACGACCAGATCGCCGAGCCGCATCGTGATCACACCGGGCGTCTCGTCCTTGCCGGACAGCGGGAAGGCCAGCTCCGACTGCACCTGCTCTGCGGTAGCGAGCCCGAAGACGGTCTCGCTCGTACGGATCTTCAGCACATCCCGGTACGCGGCCGAGGCGCCCTCGATCTGCGGGCAGCCCACCTCGATGGAGCTCAACAGAGGCTTGGCGTATGGCCACTTGGACTGGTTGTCGGCGGCCATTGGCAGGCCGCGGCCGAAGCCGTTGCCGTCCTGGCAGTCCCAGTGGATCGCGTTGAACCAGTCGCCGCTGTCGTACGAGTTGCGGTCCAGGGACTTGGAACGCAGCAGGTCGGTGCCCGCCTGGGACAGTGCCGGGCCCTGCGAGAGCGTGGCGGTGGCCATGGCGAGGACCTGCATACGCGCCCGGTCGCTCGCCGACGTGCCCTTGGGCAGCTTGAAGGCGAGCGCGTCGAACAGCGACTCGTTGTCGTGCGCGTCCACGTAGGCGAGGGCGTCGCCCGGCGCGTCCGCGTATCCGGCGGGCGCCCCGTTGTAGTCGACCTCGGAGCCCTTGACCTGCTTGCCGCCGGAGTCGGTGAAGCTGTAGTCGGCGAGGTTGCCTGAGAGCCCCACCTTGATCAGGTCCTGGTAGTGCAGCAGGCGAGCCTTCTGCTCGTCCGAAGTGCCCTTGCCGCCCGAGGAGTTGGGGTCGGTGTACAGCCCGGACGCGAAGCCCTGGACGCCGGGGTCCTCGTCGAACGGGCCGCCGCCGCGCACCGCGTCACGCGCGCGGTCGGAGAAGGTCGCGATGCCGGTGCCGGCCATGTTCTTCTGCGTGGCCTGCACAAAGCGGGCGTCGTCGGCGACTTCTCCGAAGTTCCAGCCCTCGCCGTAGAGGATGATCTCCTTGCCGTCGACGCCGTCCTTCTCGAGGGTGAGCGCGTCGAGTGCCTTGCGTACGGCGAGGATGTTGGCCTTGGGATGGTGTCCCATCAGGTCGAAGCGAAAGCCGTCGACCTTGTACTCCCGGGCCCAGGTGACCACGGAGTCCACGACCAGTTTCCCCATCATGGAGGTCTCTGGAGCCGTATTCGCACAGCAGGTCGAGTTGGCCACAGAGCCGTCGGCGAGCAGCCGCTGGTAGTAACCGGGCACGATCTTGTCGAGCACGGAGGTGTCGGTCTGACCGCTGGCGGTAGTGTGGTTGTAGACCACGTCCATGACGACCCGAAGCCCGTCCTCGTTCAGGGACTTGACCATCTGCCGGAACTCGACCGTACGGTCCGTACCCTCGGGATCAGTGGCGTACGAGCCCTCCGGCACCGTGAAGTGGTACGGGTCGTAACCCCAGTTGTACGCGTCCTTCGCGGCGCTCTTGGCCACGCACTCCTGCTGCTTGTCGGAGTCGGCCGGGTACGAGGCGAGGTCGCAGCCGGGACTCGCCTGGTCGGACTTCTTCTCCGGGATCGTGGCGATGTCGAAGGCGGGCAGGAGATGGACGTACGAAGTCCCGGACTCCGCAAGCTTTTTGAGGTGCCGGGAGCCGTCACTGTCCTTGTCGGTGAAGGCCAGGTAGGTGCCGGGGTGCTTCGCCGTCCTGTCCTCGACGGAGAAGTCCCGGATGTGCAGCTCCTGGATCCGGGCGTCCTTCAGCGGGACGGCCTTCGGCTTCCTCAGACCCGACCAACCGCTGGGGGCAAGGGAGTTGTCGGCGAGGTCGACGACGAGGCTGCGTTCGGAGTCGGTGGTCAGGGCGAGAGAGTAGGGGTCGGTGACCTTGTTGGTGACGACCTTCTGGACAGTCGGCGCCCAGACCTTCACGACGTACCGATAGGGCTTGTTCTTCCAGGACTTGAGGCCGGAGACCGACCAGACGCCGGTGTCGCCGTCCCGCTTCATCGGCACGACCTTCTCGCCGATCTCCAGTGCCACGTCCTGGGCCGTGGGCGCCCAGACGGAGAGCATGGGCTTCCCCTTGCGGAACACCGGACCGAGGTCCGCGTCCGTCGCGTCGTACAGATCGTCGAGTACGCCCGCGAGTTGCGCCCCCGTTCCGGCCACCACGGCGCCGCCGGCGGCCCGTTGGGTTGCGACGACGCGTCCGCGCAGCGCCTCACGGACCCGGTCGCGGTCGCGTGGGTCGATCGACCAGGCGGTGTGCTTCGCCAGGTGCGGGAACTTCTCCTTCTGCGCCTCGGTGAGCTCGCTCCCCCGCAGCCGCAGCATGCGGGCGTCGGAGAGGTCGCCGTCACGGGAGTACAGCAACTGTGTGGAAGCGGCCGACTTGACGCCGTTCCAGGCAACCGTGTCCGCGTCGAGCCAGACCGCCTCGGCCTTGGTGTAGTCGGGCCCGGTGGCGACGGGCTGCGGCAGCAGGTACTTCTCCTGGCCGCTCAACAGCCACACCTCGTGGCCGTTGGCCTTGAGGTCCAACGACTGATCGGCGGGCAGATCCTTCTCGTCGCCCTTGTGAATGATGTAGCTGAGACTGCCGGCACCCGCTGCGAGCGGCACCTCGAAGACCGCGCCATACGCGTCAGTCTTCACCGGCTCCAGGGGCTTCGACCAGTCCGTGGGGTTCGCGGCTCCGGTCCAGGTGTGCAGACCCCATCCGTCGTAGTCGCCGTCGGCGCGGTGGTAGTGGAGTACGGCCTTGGTCTTGTCCTGCGGCGGGTACGCACCGTCCGGTGCCGTCGTCGCCTGCCCGTCCTCCCCCTGCTCGATCCACACCTCGCCGGTGTCGGCGAGCGGGACGGTGCGCCGCGGTCCGTCCGTGGCGCCGTCGCCCTTGACGACGGTGTACGAGAGGGCGTCGGCGCCCTCGGGGACCTTCAGCCAGGCGAACGCGCCGTAGGCGTCGCGGCCGGTGAAGTCCGCCACGCTGTCACCCGACTTGAGCTGCCAGCCGTCGTAGTCGCCGTCGGCCCGCTGATAGTGCACGACGGCGTACTCGCGCTCGACGGCGCTCGGATCCTCCGCCTCCGGAGGCTCGCCCGCCGTGGTCGAGGCGAGGTCGCTCGCGATACGGCCCGCCGAGTCGACGACAACGGCCTTGTAACGTACGGGAGTTCCGGCGCTCGCCTTGATCGTGTGGGTGACCTTGTAGGGGGCGTGATCGGCGGAGCCGAGCACCTGCCACCTGCCGTTTCCGGTCTGGGCGGCGAAGACGGCGCGGTTGAGCGCGCCGCCGTCGACGTCCGCCGAGACTTCCACGGTGCCGGTGGCGCCCGCTGGAGGAGCCTTCAGCGTGATGTCCGGCTTGGAGGCGGGTGCGTCGAGCCGACCCGCCGCCTTGAGGACGACCGAGGAACCGGCCGGGACGGTGACCGTGACCTTCTTGTCGGCATCGCTGGTGAGTGCATCCGAAGTCCCGTAGATCCCACGGAACTTCATGCTCGCCGATCCCGTCGCGAAGGTCGCCGTCCTCGCCTCCTCCGCGTTGTTCACTGCGACCACGTATTCGATGCCGGTCTTCGCGTCCGTACGGGAGAAGGCGTACACCCCGGCGCCATCGGCGGCGTACCGCTCCGTCTGCACTCCGTCCGCGAGTGCCGGGTTGGCCTTGCGAAGCTTTGCGAGAGCGGTGATCTGCTTGTAGAGCGGTGCACTCGTGTCGTATGCGTCCTGCGCGTGCGTACGGTCCGTGCCCAGCTGGTCGTCGTCCAGGTAGTCCGCGACCTTGGAGCCGAACAGCGTCTGCCGGGCGTCCTTGTCGCCGCCGGCGCCGGTGAAGCCCTGCTCGTCGCCGTAGTAGACGACGGGGTTACCACGGCTGAGGAACATCAGCTCGTTCGCGAACCGGTCCTTCTTCAGCAGCTCGACGTCGGACGCCCCGGGGTTGTCCTGCTCCAGGAAGGTCCCGATGCGCCCCATGTCGTGGTTACCGAGGAACGTGACCTGCTCGTACGCGTTGGCCTTGTCCGTCGTGTACTTGTAGTCGTCCCCGAAGACCGAGGCCAGCCGCTTCGCGCTGCCACCTTGCGAGGCGTACGCGCGTGCCGTGTCCTGGAAGGGGAAGTCCAGCGTGGAATCGAGGCGGCCTTCGGTGACGTACGGCGAGGTGATGGACGTGTCCGACGAGTACACCTCGCCGAACATGAAGAAGTCGTCCCGCCCTTGCTTGGCGGCATAAGCGTCCAGCGCGGTGGCCCACTGGGTCCAGAACTCCGTGTTGACGTGCTTCACGGTGTCGATCCGGAAGCCGTCGATGTCGAAGTCCCGCACCCACCGCTGGTAGATCCTCTCCATCCCGCTGACGACCTCGGGGCGCTCGGTCCACAGATCGTCGAGGCCGGAGAAGTCTCCGTATGTGGAGCTCTCGCCGGCGAAGGTCGAGTCACCGCGGTTGTGGTACATGGTGGGGTCGTTGAGCCATGACGGGACCTTGACGTTCTTCTTCGCGTCGGCCACAACGGGCGTACGCGGGAAGGAGCCGGCATCGACGGAGGGAAACTCGGCCTTCCCGTCCGCGTAGTCGGCGTCGTCGAAGGGCTCGCCGTCCTCGGTGAGGTACGGGAAGGCGTCCTTGGAGAGGTAGTCGTACGACTTCTCCTCATAGTCGACGACATCGGCGGTGTGGTTGGTGATGACGTCGAAGAAGACCTTCATGCCCTTGGTGTGCGCCTTGGAGATGAGGGTCTCCAGGTCCTTGTTGGTGCCGAAGTGCGGGTCGACCTGGGTGAAGTCGGTGACCCAGTACCCGTGGTAGCCGGCGGAGGCATCGGTGCCGGTGCCCTGCACGGGCTGGTTCTTGAAGATCGGCGCCATCCAGATGGCGGTGGTGCCCAGGCCCTTGATGTAGTCGAGCTTCTGGGTCAGGCCCTTGAGGTCGCCGCCCTGGTAGAAGCCCTTGTCGGTGGGGTCGTAGCCGGTGGCGAGGCGTGAACCGGTAAGTCCGCCTCTGTCGTTGCTCGTGTCGCCATTGGCGAAACGGTCCGGCAGGACGAAGTAGAACTGCTCCCGGGTGGCGTCGTGGCGGGCGGGCTCGGCGGCGAGCTTCGCGTCGGACGGCGGCGAGGGCGGGGTGTCGGCCCGGGCGGTGAGGGGCTGAACGAGCGCTGCGGCGAGCGCGGCCACGGCGACGGCAGCGACCCGTCTCACCTGGGCGGTACGGCGCGTGCGTGGCGCCGGCCATCTCGGTATCACAGGCGTGAACTCCTTGCGAGTACGGCTTGATTGCGGGTTCCGACCCCTGCGCCGCGGCACGGCTCCGTCGCCGGGCGCCGGCGCGACCGTATCGCTGACGAAAGCCTTACAGCAAGAGCCTTGAAAGTCGGAGCAAGAAATTTCAAGAGCGGAGTGTACGTCCGTACCTTCCAGAGGGTACGGTCGTACGCATGCCGACGGACTACTTCGCTGACGACCCGCGCACGAACCTGGAACGCATGCTCGCGGGCGACCCCTACATCGCTGACGACCCGGAGATCGCACGGCGACAGCAGCGCGCGATGCAACTGGCCGCCCACTACCAGGACGCCTACATCGAGGACGCCGACGGCGCGAGGCCCCTCCTGGCCGGCCTGCTCGCGTCGGTGGGCGAGGGCGCCGACGTACGGCCGCCGCTGTACGTCGATTACGGCAGCAACATCACCATCGGGGCCCGCACCTTCGTCAACTACAACCTGACCGCTCTGGACGTCGCACAGATCACCATCGGCGAGGACTGCCAGATCGGCCCGAATGTCCAACTCCTGACTCCCACCCACCCGGTGGAGCCGGAACCCCGGCGCGACAAGCTCGAAGCAGCGCGCCCCATCACCATCGGTGACAACGTATGGCTCGGTGGCGGAGTCATCGTGTGCCCAGGAGTGACCATCGGCGACAACGCCGTCATCGGCGCCGGCGCAGTCGTCACCAGGGACATACCCGCCAACGTCGTCGCCGTCGGCAACCCCGCCCGTCCTGTCCGCAACTTCTGACCGCACATCCCTCATGGCCACCGGACACACCGACCCTCAGCGGCGCGAACGGATCCTCGCCGCCACCCTCGACCTGATCACCGACGAGGGAGTCGCCGGCGTCTCCCACCGCAAGATCGCGACCCGGGCGCAGGTGCCCCTCGGGTCGATGACCTACCACTTCACCGGCATCGACGACCTGCTGCGCCAGGCCTTCACACGCTTCGCCGACCAGATCGTGGCCGTCTTCGAGCAACACCTCAGCCGAGCAGACAGCCCCGAGCAGGCCAGGGAAGCCGTCACCGACCTCATCCACACGCTCTCCGAGGGACCTCGCCGCGATCTCGTCCTCGCCCACGAGCTCTACACCCTTGCCGCCCGCCGGCCGGAATACCGTCAGCTGACCCAGGAGTGGATGAACCGCAGCCGCCACCTGCTGGAACAGCATTTCGACGCGGACACAGCCCGCCAACTGGACGCGCTGATCGAGGGCCTGACCCTGCACCGTGCCCTGGCCGGCTCGCCCCACGACCGAGCACTGACGCGACGGGCCGTCGACCGCATCACTGCCCCGTAGGCGGCACCCCCAGCAGCCCGTGGGGAGCGGCCCTGACACCGCACCCCACGGGCCCGGGAGGGGCGGCCGGCGCTGGCCGTCCCTCAACTTGCTGTTCAGCAGCTGGACTTGCCCGCATGGATCGCCAGCGCCGTGTTGGAGCCGAGGGTCGCAGTGAACTGCCCCGAACTGTTCACCATTACGGTCGTGTTGCTCTGCACGTCGCAGTACGTGCCCGCCGGGAGCGACGTCTGATACGTGCGACTCAGTGAGCTCGACTCGTGATTGATGGCGACATAGCCCTTGCTGCCGCGCCCGAAGGCGATCGCGTCGCCCCCGTTGTCCCACCAGTTGCTGACGGCCTCACCGCGGGTCGCGTTACGGAAGGCGACCATCGACTTGATCTCCGGCCAGGCGTGCTGGCACTTCCAGCCGTCCTGCCAACAGGCGTTGACTGTACCGCCGTTGGGCGGACCCGCATCCGTGGACGAGAACTCGTAGCCGGAGTTGATGTCGGGCGCGCCGTAGGGATACGCCAGCATGAAGACGTTCGCCAGGGTGTAGTTGGCGTTGTCCTTGTAACTGAGCGTGGAGCCGTTGCGCTCGGTGTCGTGGTTGTCGACGAAGACACCGGCGACGCCACTGCTCATATAGCCCCAGCCCTCGCCGTAGTTCTTGAGATAGGCGAGGTTCTCGTTGTTGAAGACCCGCTTGAGGTCGTACGCGTACCGGAACTCCTGGACGTCCCCGTTGCCCGTGTACTCGGTGGGCTGGACGGCCTCACCGGAGCCGTGGATGACCTCCTGCTTCCAGTACGCGTCCGGATCGCTCAGCCGCGACCTGATGGCGGCGAGGTCGCCCGCCGGGATGTGCTTGGCCGCGTCGATGCGGAAGCCGTCGACGCCGTGACCCAGCAGCTTGTTCATGTAGCCGGCGATGGCAGAGCGGACGTACTCCTCGCCGGTGTCCAGGTCGGCGAGTTCGACGAGCTCGCAGTTCTGGACGTTGGCGCGGTCGGTGTAGTCGTTGATGGTCGAGGTGCAGTCGTTGAGGTCGTTCGCCGAGTACAGGCCCGGGTAGTCGTACTTGCTGTACGAGGAGCCGCCGGTGCCGGTGCCGCTGCCCGCCGACATGTGGTTGATGACGGTGTCGACGACGACCTTCACGCCCGCGTTGTGGCAGGCGGTGACCATGTCCGTGAAGTCGGCGGTGTTGCCGAGCCGCCCGGCGATGGCGTAGCTGACCGGCTGGTACGAGGTCCACCACTGGGCGCCCTGGATGTGCTCGGCGGGCGGGGAGACCTGGACGTAGCCGTACCCAGCCGGGCCGAGTGTGCTGGTGCACTCCTTGGCGACCGAGTCGAAGTTCCACTCGAAGAGGACGGCGGTGACGTCTTTGGTGCCGGGTGGGGATGCGGATGCGGTGCTCGCGGGGGCGGCGAGCAGCGCCGACGTGGCCGCGACGAGGGCGAGGGTGCCGGAAAGGGGCCTGTTTGCCATGTGGGGGTCCTTCTTCTTTGAAGGCGCCATGAGATGTGGCGTTGAAGGTTCTTGCTGCAAGGGAGCTGAAATATTTCAGCGGAGCTGACGGTATGAGGTCGCTGTTCAAGGGTCAACCCTCTGGACATGGGTTTGCCACCCATGCGAAATCCCTTCCCGTTCAGGGTGGTTGACCTGCTCCGGCATGTGCGACGACAACCAGAGGCTTGCCACCCGGGTTGGCGGCAAGTCCCTGGAAAGCAGCCGGAATCTCTTGCGGACCGGATGTCCGTCCTGCGGGCAGCGGAAAACGGTTCGACCAGCCGGGGCCGGACGGGCCATGATCCGCACTCGTGACGACGCCTCAGCAGTTCCTGGTCCAGGTCGCCGCGCGCAACAACGCCGAGTGGTGCGCGGCAATGAGCCGGTCGCACGGCTTGGCGGGCGAGTTCGAGGCTGAGGCATGGGCCGCCCAGGTCCGCACGCCGCTGTACTACCCCGACGCGGTGACGCTGGTGTCGGGCGCCGATCCGGCCGCGCTGGTGGCCCGGATCGACACCACCGCGCCCGGCGCCTCCGTCAAGGACAGCTTCGCCGACCTCGACCTGAGCGAGGCCGGCTTCCAGGTGTTGTTCGAGGCGCAGTGGATCCACCGCCCGGCGGGTGCGCCGTCCGCCACCTCGCCGGATCTCGTCTGGGACTTGGCGGGCGACCCGGACACGCTGCGCGCATGGGCGCTCGCCTGGGACGACGGGGGCGGGCATGCGGACCTCTTCCGGCCCGAACTGCTCGCTGACCCCGCCACGTTCGTACTCGCCGGGCACTCAGCCGACGGCCGGGTGGTCGCTGGAGCGGTGGCGACCCGCAGCGACCGGGTGGTCGGAATCTCCAACGTCTTCGCGCTGGATGGCGGCCCTGATGCGGCCTGGCCGGTCGTACTGAACGCTGTGCGGCGGCTGTTCCCCACCCTGCCGGTGGTGGGCTATGAGCACGGCGATGACCTGGCGGTCGCCGTACGCCATGGCTTCGAGCCGGTCGGTCCGCTGCGGATCTGGCTGCACGGCTGACCAGTTGACCGACTGCCGGGCGGGTCGGGCGGGTCGGGCGGGCAGAAGAGCGGCGCCGGGTCCGCAAGTATGTGTCCGTGAGAATGTGACACTTGGCCTTGAACTGTCACATTCTCACGGACACATACCTGACTCCGGCGCCGGCCGCCATGGCCCCGCGTGGTCAGTCCCCGCCGCCTCCACCGCCACCACCGTCGCCGCCCCCACCGCCGCCGTCGCCCCCGCTGCCCGCGTCCCAGCCGTCTCCGGACCCGCCGCCGGAGCCGTTGTCGTCGCTGCCGGAGCCCAGGTTTGTGAACCAGGGCTGGTCCCAGACGAGCTCGGCCGTGGGCTCGACCCGGCTGGCGCGGAAGCGGACCGTGCCCGTCGTGTCGCCGAGGCCGAAGGCGACCGCGAAGGTGTGGGCCATGACGGCATCCAGCGGGTCGGGGCTGTCGTGCCATACGTCCGCGAGAGGAAGAAGCACCGTGCCCGGCATGACCGCGCCGGGCAGAGGGCGGGTGAGGAGGGCCACGGGACGGTCGTTGCAGGTCAGACGGGAGGACCGCGCGTTCTCGCGTGTCAGCTCCCAGCGGCGCTGCGGGAGTCCGACGGCCACGGAACGCTTCGACTTCCGCATGGCGGAGATGACGGTCAGCGTGGCGGGCGCCTCGCCCACCGTCAGCACCAGCCCCCGGCCGGGGTTCCTCCGGTCGTCCGACACTCCGTGCGGTGCCCGGATCCGTACCACGGGGGCCGACGGCGACCAGACGTCGACGCACACGGACCGCCGGTCCACCGCCACCACGACCGGCCCACCCGGACCGTCGGCGATCCGCCGCGCGATCCACAGGGGCACATCCTCCGCCCGCGCCCGGTCGGCGAGCGCGCTGACCGCCGCCGGACCACCGGCATGACGTACCGCCATGTCCCCAAGGATCTGGGCGAATTCGGCGGCCCGGCGCGCCTTCACCGGCTTCGTGGACCCGGTGATACGCGTGACCGGCACGATCCCGGTGCCGGAGGGGAAATGCGCGAACGGCCGCTCGGAGCCACCGCCGCCGAGCCACTGCCCCCGCAGATACGCGTCCGCCATGGCCGCCACGTGCAACTCGGCCAGCGGGGTCGTCCTGCTCCCCACCTTCAGCCCGCCCTCGGTCAGTTCGACCGTCCTGGCCAGCGGATTCCAGGACTGCTCCGCGTACACGGCCTCACTCACCTGCGCGTCCCCCATGTCTCAGACCGTTCGATGCACTGTTGAAGTGCACTGTTGAAGTCGCTCAGGGCGCCGTGCGCGGTTCCGGTTCGAGGGTCTGGTCCGGGTGAGTCACCTGGCCGAAGGTGCACGGGTAGCCCTGAGTGTCTGTGGCGCAGGTCACCGGAACCACCCGCACCCGGCGGAGAGTCACGAGTGTGAGGTGTATGAGGTGCATAGGACATGAGTGACCGCTTGCGCGCGCGGATACGGGCGGGTGACCGCGAGGCCTTCGCGGAGATCTACGAGGAGTACGCGCGCACCGTCTACAACCATGCCTTCCGGCTGACCGGCGACTGGTCGACCGCCGAGGAGGTGATGGCGGACACCTTCCTCGATGCCTGGCGCACCCGGGAGCAACTGGAGCCGGAAGGCGGCACGGTGAAGCCCTGGCTGCTGGGCATGGCGACGAACAAGTCCCGCAACGCCAACCGGGGCCTCGGCCGCCGTCTGGCCTTCCTGGCCCGCCGCCCCGCACCGGACCCGGTGGCGGACTTCGCCGACGAGACCGCCGGCCGCCTCGACGACGCCCGCCGGCTGGCCGCCGTACGGCAGGTGTACGACCGTCTGCGGCGCGGGGAGCGGGAGGTGCTGGCGCTGTGCGTGTGGTCAGGCCTGGACTACGCACAGGCGGCCGATGCCCTGGGCGTCCCCGTGGGAACCGTGCGCTCACGGCTGTCCAGGGCGCGGGCAAGGCTGTGGAAACTGACCGATCAGCAGCTGCGGGAAGAAAAGCCGGAAAACCGAGGAACCAAGGAAACCCGCGCAAACAATACGGAACCGCTGCGCCGTCGCGGAGAGCTATCTGGTGAGGCCGCGTTGACGGCCGTTCCGTTCCAGGAGATTCAGGAGGGATCCCGATGAACGCCGCCGGCTCCGGGCCGAGGCCCATCCGGGCCGAGCGTGAGGAAGAGGCGCGCGAGGAGCTGACCCGTCTGCTCCCGCCCCCACCCGAACGGGACCTCTCTTCTGGTCGCCACTCCCACCACAAGGACCGTTTGATGCAGCTCATCGATGACGACCACAGCCGTACGTCCTCCGGCCAGGCCTCCGGAGATACCCCACAGACGAGGCAGCCCCGCCTCCGGCTGCCGCGCCCGGCGCTGTGGATGCCCGCCGCGGCCCTGGCGCTGGCCGGGGCGCTGACCGTCGGCCTCGTCACCACCATGGATTCCGGCTACGGCGTCGAAGAGTCCGGCGGCGACAGCGCCGTGGTCCTGCTCGACCGCATCGCCGAGGTCGCCGCGAAGACGGAGACCACGCCCGTACGCGACGACCAGCTGGTCTACGTCAGGAGCCTGGGCGCCGGAGCGGAGTGCCAGGAGGACGGCTCGTGCGAGCCGGGGCAGCTGAGCGAGCGGGAGGCGTGGTGGTCGCAGGAGCCGGGCCCGGTGAGGAAACTGGCCGAGTTCTACGAGAACGGTGACTACGTCCCGCTCAGGGAGCTGCTGCCGCCGGGTTCGCCCGGCACCCCGGCGGGCGTCGACCGCCCCACGTACCAGTGGCTGGCGTCCCTGCCCACCGACCCGGATGAACTGCTCGACGAGCTCTACCGCCTGACGAAGTCGGTGAAGGGCGAGGAGAAGGCACAGGCCGTCTTCGACAAGATCGGCGAACTGCTGAACACGTCGGTCATGCCCCCGCGGACCGCCGCCGCGCTGTACGGAGCCGCGGCGAAGATCCCCGGGGTCGAGCGGGTCGAGGACGCGGTGGATCCGGCGGGCCGGCACGGGGTCGGCATCATCCGCGTCGACAAGCGGATGTCGTGGGCCACCGAGTGGATCTTCGACCGTGACACCCTCACCTACCTCGGCGAACGCAGCTACCTGACGAAGGACGGCCAGATGGGCAAGAAGGGCACGGTCCTGGGGGAGACCGCCATCCTGAAGCGAGCCATCGTCGACGACTACCGCCAACGCCCCGGCTCCACCACGAAGTAACGCCTGCGGCCCGGCCGGGGCACCACCTTCGATCCTCGATGCCCTGCCGCGACACTCAAACGGCAACAACACAGGGGGGCCTGCCACCCGGCACGGGTGGCAGGCTCTGAGGCGGGAGAAGAGCCCTGCGAGCGCGGTGGACCGGCGATCAGGGCCTCGCTCCTGTCACCGAACCGCCGCGTCGCCATCGACCGAGACCTTGTCGGCCCCGATCCGCCGCATGCGTTCGGTGCCCCAACTCCCCAGCGGGGCCAGGGCAGCATTGAGGGAGATGCCGTGCTCTGTCAGGGAGTACTCGACCTTCGGCGGCACCTCGCGGTACACCTCACGATGCACGAGCCCGTCCTCTTCCATCTCCCGCAGATGCTGAACCAGCATCTTCTCGCTGACGCCCGGCAGGCCACGGCGCAGTTCGGCGAACCGCCGGGTCCCGTGGTGGTGCAACTCCCAGAGGATCAGCGACTTCCACTTGCCGGCGACCACGTCCATCGCCGCGTCGATGCCGCAGAAGTAGGGACCTCGTCGTACTGGCGCTGCCATCCCGCTCCTCCCCAGAAACACTTACCAAAAGGTGAGTACCTGACTAATTAGTCCGTACTGGTCAACTCTAGCGGCGGCGGAGAGGATCGAGCCGAAGAGCCGGGAGCCGACGAGCCGCAGACCACGAGGGGAACCGCGAAGTGACAACGAACAACAACGACGTTCAGGTGAGCGTTCTCGGGCTGGGCGCGATGGGGAGCGTCCTCGCAGAGGCGGTGGTGAAGGCCGGGTACACGACAACGGTCTGGAACCGCTCACCCGGCAAAGCGGACGGCCTCGTCGCACTGGGCGCCAAGGCCGCCACCACGTCCGGCGACGCGGTCCGTGCCGGCCGGCTGGTGATCGCATGTCTGCTGGACCACGCCTCGGTCCGTGAAGTGCTCGATCCGCTCTCCGACGATCTGGCCGGGCGAACCCTGATCAACGTCACCACGACATCCCCGGCCCAGTCCCGGGAGTTGGCCGCCTGGGCCGCCCGTGCCGGGGTCGCGTACCTGGACGGCGGCATCATGGCCGTACCGCAGATGATCGGCCGGCCGGGGGCATCTGTCCTCTACAGCGGGTCGGCCGAGGTGTTCCATCAGCACAAGCCGCTGCTCGACCTCTGGGGATCCAGTACCTACTTCGGTGAGGATGCCGGGCTGGCGTCCCTGTACGACCTCGCCCTGCTCTCGGGCATGTACGTCATGTTCGCCGGATTCATGCACGGCGCCGCCATGGTCGCGCCGGCCGGCGTGACAGCGGGCGAGTTCGCCGCCATGGCAGCACCCTGGCTGACCGCCATGACGGGCGCCTTCCAGGGGTTCGCCGCAGTCATCGACGGCGGGGACTACACCGTCGACGGGCAACAGAGCCTCGACTTCTCCGACCTCGGCGACATCCTGGCCGCCAGTTCCGAACAGGGCATCAGCACCGAGGTGGTGGCCACGGTCCAGCGGCTCATCCAGCGCCAGATCGACGCGGGCCACGGAGAAGAAGGCTTCGCCCGGATCTTCGAGAGCATCCGGCAACCCGGCTGACAGCCCGCACAGACCATGCCCAGGTGCACGGTGACACCTGGGCGAGCAACGGGAGGATGGGCTTGAGTCTCCAGTAAGGGGAGGCACAAGGGTGGGGTCATGGACGGCGACACGCTTTACACGATCGGGGCGTTGGCCCGGCGGACCGGGCTGACGGTGAAGACCATTCGGTTCTACTCCGACACCGGACTCGTGCCGTCGACCGACCGCAGCCCGGCCGGCTACCGGCTCTACGACATCCACGCGCTCGCGCGTCTGGACCTGGTGCGGACACTGCGTGACCTGGGACTCGATCTTGCCGTCATCCGGCAGGTGCTGGACCGGGAGATCTCGGTGCCCGAGGTCGCGGCGGCGCACGCCGACGCTCTGGACGTGCAGATCCGAACCCTGCGACTACGTCGCGCGGTGCTCCGGGCAGTAGCCAAGCGGGGCTCCACCCCCGAGGAAATGGATCTCATGCACAAGCTCGCCAAACTCTCCGACGACGAACGCCGACGCCTCGTCCACGACTTCATCGACGACACCTTCGGCGACCTGGACGCCAACCCGGACTTCGTCGAGATGATGCGCTCGGCCACGCCCGACCTGCCGGACGATCCCGAACCCGAACAGGTCGACGCCTGGGTGGAACTCGCCGGACTCACCCAGGACCCGGACTTCCGCACCGCCGTGCGCCGGATGGCCGAGCACCAGGCAGCCGAACGCGCCCAGGGCGACACCACCGGTCTGCACCACGACCTCACCGAAACCGTCCGCGACCACGTCGGCCATGCCCTCACCGTCGGCATCGCCCCCGACTCCCCCGAGGCCGCCCCCGTCATCGACGGCCTCACCGCCCGCTACGCCCAGGTCTTCGGCCGCACCGACGACACCGACCTGCGCCGCTGGCTGCTGACACGCCTGGAGATCGCCAACGACCCGCGTGCGGAACGCTACGTACACCTCCTGTCCGTCATCAACGGATGGCCCGTCCCGCCGAGCCTGGCACCGGTGTTCGCCTGGTTCATCGAGGCCCTGCGCGCAGGTCTCAAGCAGTAGCCCGCAACCCCGACGTCAGCAGGGCCCGCCGCCCCGAACCGGGCAGCGGGCCCTGAGCGTCAACCGCAAGCGCCTGCGAGAACAGTCCTTGACGGGCGGCGGACCGTCAGCCCGTCGTCCACCAAACCGTCGTGTCCCCCGGCACCTTCGCCTCGCCCCCGTCCGTGACGGTCACCTCGCCGCTGGCGAGCAGGACTCGGCCGTACGCCGGGACGGTCACCGCGTCGCTCCCGGTGTTCGCCGTGCAGGCGAACTCCCCGCGGCGAAAGGCGAGGACGCCCTCGGGCGCCTGCAGCCACTCGACGCGGTCGCCGGCGCCGAGGTCGGGCTGCTCGCGCCGTACGGCGAGCGCGGAGCGGTACAGCTCCAGTGTGGAGCCCTCGGCCCCGGTCTGCGCCTCGATGCTCAGCTCGGCCCATTCGGCGGGCTGCGGCAGCCAACTGCCGCCGGCGCCGAAGCCGTACGACGAGCCCGTACGCGTCCACGGGATCGGCACCCGGCAGCCGTCGCGGAAGCCGTCCTGGCCCTCGCCCCGGAAGTACGCGGGGTCCTGGCGCACCTCGTCCGCCAGGTCGACGACATCCGGCAGGCCCAGTTCCTCACCCTGGTAGATGTACGCCGATCCGGGCAGCGCCAGCATCAGCAGGGTCGCCGCCCGCGCCCGGCGCAGGCCGAGTTCGCGGTCTCCGGCGGTACGGATCTGGGTGCCGAGGCCGGCCGGGTTGGCGAACCGGGTCGTGTGCCGGGTCACGTCGTGGTTGGACAGCACCCAGGTGGCGGGGGCGCCCACCGGGCGCATCGCGTCGAGGGTGCGGTCGATGCACACGCGCAGCTCGGCCGCGTCCCAATGGGTGCTCAGATACTGGAAGTTGAAAGCCTGGTGCAGCTCGTCGGAGCGTACGTAGTTGGCCGTGCGCTCGATGGTCGGCGTCCACGCCTCGGCGACGAAGATGCGGGCGCCCGCGTACTCGTCGAGGACCGTGCGCCACTGCCGGTAGATGGCGTGCACGCCGTCCTGGTCGAAGAACGGCATGACATCGTTGCTCAGCAGCTTCACCTGCTCGCGCATGCCCAGGTCCGGCAGCCCCTCGGCCTTCACCAGTCCGTGGGCGACGTCGATACGGAAGCCGTCGACGCCCATGTCGAGCCAGAACCGCAGGATCGAGCGGAACTCGTCGCCGACGGCCGGATGGTCCCAGTTGAAGTCGGGCTGCTCGGGCGCGAAGAGGTGCAGGTACCACTCGCCGGGCGTGCCGTCCGGCTCGGTGACCCGGGTCCAGGCGGGTCCGCCGAAGATGGACTCCCAGTCATTGGGCGGGAGTTCACCGCTCGCACCCTTGCCGGGGCGGAAATGGTAGCGGTCCCGCAGCGGGGAGCCCGGCCCTTCGGCGAGCGCCCGCTTGAACCACTCGTGCTGGTCGGAGGAGTGGTTGGGCACCAGGTCGACGATGATCCTCAGGCCCAGCCCGTGGGCGTCGCGGATCAGCGCGTCCGCGTCGAGCAGATTGCCGAACATGGGGTCGACGGCCCGGTAGTCCGCGACGTCGTAGCCGGCGTCGGCCTGCGGCGAGGCGTAGAAGGGGCTGAGCCACACGGCGTCGACGCCGAGGTCTCGCAGATACGGGAGTCGGGAACGTACGCCCTCCAGGTCGCCCATGCCGTCGCCGTTGCTGTCGGCGAAGCTGCGCGGATAGACCTGGTAGATTACCGCGTCCCGCCACCAGTCGCGGTGTCTGGCGACGGTGGCGAGAGCCGACGTCGAAGCGGGGGCCGGGGCCGGGTCGGTGGAGTGCTGGCTCATGGCGTCCTTGATGCGTGACTGGGGTTGGTTCACGGAGTTCGGTTCACGAAGGTCTGTCGTTGGGGCTACGGATCGGCGGGTCCATGGATTCACGGTTCTAGGGAATTGTGGCGCTTGCAGGTTTTCGGCGTTTTACGGAAATCTCGAGGCTTGCCGGGGTACGGCTGTGAGGCGTACGGCAGCGCCCCGCAGGGGCGCGGGGAACTGCGCGACCAGCCACGACGGCGCCGCAGCCAAACGACGGCCTATCGCGGCACCCCCAGCGGCAGCGGAGTGTCACCCCTTTGTGCCGCCCGCGGTGAGCCCGGTCACCAGGTTCTTCTGCACAAGGTAGAAGAACGCGGAGACCGGCACGGCGATCAGCACGGCTGTCGCGGCCATGTAGTGGCGCTGTGCGTCATGCTCGCTGATGAAGCTCTGCAGACCGACGGCGAAGGTGTACTTCGTGTCGGACAGCATGAACGTCGAGGCGAAGGCGACCTCGCCGAACGCGGTGATGAAGCTGTAGAACGCGGCGACCGCCAGGCCCGGTTTGGCCAGCGGCAGGATCAGCCGCGCGAACGTGCCGAAGGGGTTCAGCCCGTCGACGCGCCCCGCCTCGTCGATCTCGAACGGGATCGTGTCGAAGTAGCCCTTGAGCAGCCAGGCGCAGTACGGCACGGCCGTCGAGCAGTAGACGAGGACCAGGCCAAGGTAGCTGTCGATCAGCTGGAGTTCCGACAGAATCTGGTACATGGGCACGATCAGTACGGCGATCGGGAACATCTGGGTGACCAGCAGCACCCACATGAACTTCCTGTAGCCCGGGAAGCGCATCCGCGAGACCGCGTAACCGGTCGTCGCCGCGACCAGCACGCCGATGAGTGTCGTACCGAGTGAGACGACGAGCGTGCTCGTCAGCCAGTCGAAGAACTTCGTCTCCTGGAGCACGAAGAGGTAGTTGTCGAAGGTCATCTTCCCGAAGATGCGCCCGGGGTGAAGGTAGTCGTCCTTGTCCGGGCCGAGGGACAGGAAGAACAGCCAGGCGATCGGGAAGAGCGCGATCAGGCTCGCGACGATCAGGATGCCGTGCGTGGCGAGGGAGGCGCCGGGGCCGCGTTCACCGCGGCGGCGGGCCTTGCGCGGCCGGACCGCGTCCGGGGTCTGATCCGCCGCGGAGATGGTCGGAAGGGTCGAGGTGCTCATGGGGACTCCTGCCTCAGATCGCGAGCTGCGGATCGTTGCGGTTCAGCCAGCGGCGGTAGCCGGAGGTGAAGACGATCAGGATGGAGAGGAGCAGGATGCCGTACGCCGCCGACTGTGCGTAGTCGCGTGGCTGCTGGCCGAAGCCCAGGTGGTACGCCCAGGTCACGAGGATGTCGACGTCGGGGGCGGTGTTGCCGAACAGCAGGAAGATGATGGCGAACTGGTTGAAGGTCCAGATGACGCCGAGGAGTACGACGGTGGAGCTGACGGACCTCAGGCCCGGCAGGGTGACGTACCGGAACCGCTGCCAGGCGCTGGCGCCGTCCATCTCGGCGGCCTCGTACAGCGACGAGTCGATCGACTGCAGTCCGCCGAGCAGCGAGACCATCATGAACGGCACCCCGCACCAGGTGTTGACCATGATCGCGGCGAACCGCTGCCAGAAGGTGTCCTCCAGCCACAGCGGCGTCGGCAGGTGGAGCGCGTCGAGGGCCGAGTTGATGACGCCGCTGTCGGCGAGCATGAAGCGCCAGCCGAAGACGGTGACGAAGGTGGGCACGGCCCACGGCAGGACCAGGATGAGCCGGTAGAGCGTCCGTCCGCGCATCTTCTGGTTGAGCAGCAGCGCGAGGCCGAGGCCGATGGAGTAGTGCAGGGCGACGCAGGCGGCCGTCCAGACGATCGTCCAGATGAAGTGCGACCAGAAGCGGTCGTAGGCGGTCTCGCCCCACAGGAGGTCGGCGTAGTTGTCGAGGCCGATGAACTTGTAGGTGGCTTCGATCTCGTTGACGCCGATCGTGCGGGCCGTGTTGTCGCTGGTGGCGTCGGTGAGCGACAGGTAGAGGCCGTACCCCAGGGGGTAGAGCACGAGGACACCGAGCACGATGACCACGGGCGTGATCATGGCGTACGCGTACCAGTACTTCTGGAAGCTGTGCCTGAGGCGCCTCAGTGGCCCGGGGCGCGGCGCTCGCTCACCGCGGCGCTTGCCGGTCGCGCGGTCGATGGCGACTGTCATGGTTTCGACACCTTTGGGAGATCAGGGGCAGGGCACGCAGGCCGGTGGCCGCCGGGTCCCTCCCCCGAGTTCAGGGGGACCCGGCGGCCACCCGGAGTCACTTGCTGAAGTTCGGGACCAGCTTCTCGATCGCGGTCTGAGCGCTGCTCAGGCCCTCGTCGAGGGACTTCTTGCCGCCGGCGACCTCGTTGAGCTCGGTGTCGAGCGGGGTCCACAGCGAGCTGTACTCGGGCAGCGCCGGGCGCGGCTGGGCGGCGGGGAGCACGGCCTGGTAGCCGGCGATGCCCGGGTCGGCCTTGACCTCGGCGGTGTAGGCGTCGTCGCGGGTCGGCAGCGTGGAGTTCTTGAGGGCGATCGTCTCCTGGGACTTCGCCGAGGTCATGAACTTCAGGAACTTCAGCGAGGCCTCCTGGTGCGCCTTGTCCGAGCCGGCGTACACGGAGAGGTTGTGGCCGCCGGTCGGGGCGCCCGCCTTGCCGGTGGAGCCGGCCGGGACGGTGGCGATGCCGAGGTTGGCCTTGTCCTTGAAGGCCGAGCCCTTGTAGAAGTTCGTGATCTCCCAGGGGCCCTGGATGATCGAGGCGACCTTGCCGCTGACGAACGCCTCCTGGATATGGGCGTACGCGTCGGCGGTGGTGTCGGCCTTGTGCAGGCCCTTGCCGTCGAAGAGGCTCTCCCAGGTCTCGTAGCCCTTGACCGCGGCCGGCGACTTCACGGTGATCTTCTTGGCGTCGGCGTCGACCGTGTCGGCGCCCTCGCCGTAGAGGAAGGACTGCGCGTAGTAGGCCTGGGTGGAGCCCCAGTAGCCGTCGACGCCGGTCTTGTCCTTGATGGTGGCGGCGGCCTTCTTCAGGTCGTCCCAGGTGGCGGGCGGCTTGCTGATGCCGGCCTGCTTGAAGAGGTCCTTGTTGTAGACCAGCGCGAGCGTGTCGGTGACCAGGGGGACGCCGTACGTCTTGCCGTCGTACTTGGCCTGCTCGATCAGGCTGGACTGGAACTTGTCCTGGTCCGCGAGGGCCTCGGTGCCGTCCAGCGGCAGGAAGAAGCTCTTCTTGGCGAAGGCGGGGGTCCAGCCGACCTCGGAGCGCAGGACGTCCGGGGCGCCCTTGGCTCCGGCGGCGGTGTCGAACTTGTTCTGCGCCTGGTCGAAGGGCACGTTGACGTAGTCGACCTTGATGTCAGGGTTGGCCTTCTCGAACTCCTTGACCAGGGCCTGGTACGTGGGTGCCTCATTGGTGGCGTTGGAGGTGTCCCACCAGGTGATGGTGACAGGGCCGTCCGACTCGTCGCTGCCGCTGTCACTGCCGCCGCAGGCCGTCGCCGTGAGGGCGAGGGACGCCACCAGCGCGGTGGCCGCTATGCCACGCCGCATGAGTTCTCCTTGAGGGTGAAAGCCCGTTGGCCGGAGAGCGGCCCCGTCCGCCGCTCGCTGCCGACCTGCGGACTGCGTCGCTGCCGCCGCCGGGCGACGCTGAACGTAACAGCGCTGCAAGAGTTGCGAAAGTCCTTGCAGCAAAAAACCGCAAGAGATCTTCGAAGTTATCCAGGCGTGACCCTGGAGCGACCGTCGTGAGACGCTTACTCACGGGCGTAGAGCAGCCAGGACTGCTTATGCAAGACTCTGCAAGCTCTTGCCACCACTTCCATGAGGGAGCGCGATGACCCAGCAGCCCGGACCGGGCCGGCCGGCAGGCCGCCCACCACGCCGGATCGGTGGGCAGGGCGACACCCGGCCGGTACAGTCCACCCCTGTGACCACACGGCTTGCCGACATCGCAGCCCAGGCGGGGGTGAGCGAAGCGACCGTCAGCCGCGTCCTGAACGGGAAACCGGGCGTCGCCGCCACCACCCGCCAGTCCGTACTCGCCGCACTGGACGTCCTCGGCTACGAACGCCCGGTACGCCTGCGGCAGCGCAGCGAGGGACTGGTCGGCCTGATCACGCCGGAGCTGGAGAACCCGATATTCCCCGCGCTCGCCCAGGTCATCGGCCAGGCCCTGACCCGGCAGGGCTACACCCCGGTGCTCGCGACCCAGACTCCGGGCGGCTCCACCGAGGACGAGCTGACGGAGATGCTCGTCGACCGGAGCGTCGCCGGGATCATCTTCGTCTCGGGCCTGCACGCCGACACCTCCGCGGACATGCAGCGCTACGAGAAGCTGCGCGGACAGGGCGTCCCCTTCGTGCTCGTCGACGGTTTCTCGCCGAAGGTCCAGGCCCCGTTCATCTCGCCGGACGACCGCGCGGCGATGACCCTCGCCGTCACCCATCTCGTCTCGCTGGGGCATACGAACATCGGGCTCGCCCTTGGCCCGAAGCGGTTCGTGCCCGTACAGCGGAAGATCGAGGGCTTCGTGCGTACGATGCAGGACCTGCTGGGCCTGAGTGCGGACGACGTCGAGCAGCGCCTGGTGCAGCACTCGCTCTACACCCTGGAGGGCGGCCAGGCCGCGGCCACCGCTCTGGTCGACCGCGGGTGCACGGCCGTCGTCTGCGCGAGCGACATGATGGCGCTCGGTGCGATCCGTGCGGCGCGCCAGCGTGGCCTGGAGGTTCCGCGGGACGTCTCGGTGGTCGGCTTCGACGACTCCCCGCTCGTGGCGTTCACCGACCCGCCGCTCACGACGATCCGCAAGCCGGTGCCTGCCATGGGCCAGGCGGCCGTGCGGACGCTGCTGGAGGAGATCGGCGGAACACCGGCTCCCCACAGCGAGTTCGTGTTCATGCCGGAGCTGGTGGTACGGGGTTCGACCGCTTCGTCCCCTGGGGATCGCAGTCGTCCCTAAGCAGCAGAAAGCGCCGCGTGGACAGGTCCCTGAGGCGTAGAACGTGCGGCCAGGATCCGACCGGCGGATGATCGGTGGGAGACGGATTCTCTGGCAGACTCTTCCCCTATGGGTGAGACGACGGTGACGGCTACGGAAGGCCTTCAGCAGGCCGGTCCGGCGCCCGTCGCGGACGAGGTCGAGGGCCGCGCGGGCCAGGATTTCCTGCGCCGGTTGCGTAGGCCTCGTCGCCCCCGGCTCTGGTTCGAGATCCTGCTGATCGCGGTGAGTTACTGGACGTACTCGCTCATCCGCAACGCCGTTCCGGAGCAGAAGGCTCAGGCGCTGCGCAACGCCGACTGGATCTGGAAGGCGGAGCACCACCTCGGGATCGCCGTCGAGGAGAGCGTCAACCACGCCGTGAACTCGGTGACTTGGCTGATCGTCGGCATGAACTACTACTACGCGACACTGCACTTCATCGTCACGCTCGGTGTCCTGGTATGGCTTTTCCGTAGCCACCCCGGCCGCTACGCGGCGACCCGCATGGTGCTGTTCGCGACCACGGGTGTCGCCCTCGTCGGCTACTACCTGTATCCGCTCGCGCCGCCCCGCCTGATGAACGGCAACGACTTCATCGACACGGTCGTCGTCCACCAGACCTGGGGCTCCATGGCCTCCGGCGACCTGAAGAACATGTCGAACCAGTACGCCGCGATGCCCTCCATGCACATCGGCTGGTCCGTCTGGTGCGGCCTGACGATCTTCGCCCTCGCCTCCGTCCCCTGGGTCCGGGTCCTCGGCCTCCTGTACCCCACGGCCACGCTGGTGGTCATCGTCGCCACGGCCAACCACTTCTGGCTGGACGCGGTGGGCGGCCTGCTGTGCCTGGCGTTCGGCTTCGCGGTGGCGTGGGTCTGGTACGGGTCATTGCCGTACGCGCTGCCGCGACTGGTACCGGCGCCGCCTCGCAGGCAGGAGCGTCGGCTACTGCCGACCAGAGCCTGAGGGGCAGGAGCCGGGGGTTGTGCGGCCTGGACAGTGGGCAGGACGGCAGCTTCGAACAGTGCTCCGCCCTCGCCGCCAGTGCTGGCGACGAGGGCGGAGCATGGCACCCGGGGTGCATGGCATGAGAGTTCTGGAGGCCGAGTGCCGTCGAGGACTCGTCGAGAGAACTCCCTGCTGCGGCTCACATGTGGACGACGGGCGCCGCGTCGGGGTCCTCGGCGGGGACACCGCGTCGGTAGAGGAGCACGCTGGCGACCAGGCCGACGGCGAAGAAGACGGCCGACCACCAGTAGGCGGTGGAGTAGGCCTCCAGGCCGGCCTGGGCCTGGACGGCGGGGTCTCTGGGGTCCTTGCCGACGAGGTAGTCGGCGGCGGCGCTGGTGGCGAGGGTGTTGAGCAGGGCCGTGCCGATCGAGCCACCGACCTGCTGCATGGCGTTGACGGTGGCGGAGGCGACACCGGAGTGTTCGGCGTCCACGCCGGCGACGGCCAGGCTCATGGCCGGGGCGATCACCAGGCCGAGGCCGAGTCCCGCCACCAGGATCGGCGGCAGGACGCCGGTGGTGTAGCTGCTGTGGAGGTCGAGGCCGGTCAGCCAGACCATGCCGGCGGCGGCCAGCCCCATGCCGAGCGGTACCACCGGCTTGGGGCCGAGGCGGGGGGTCAGCACGCTGGTGGCGAGGGTGGCGCCGATCATGAGCGCGGCGGTCATGGGCAGGAAGGCGAGCCCGGTCTCGACGGGGGTGTAGCCCAGGCTCTGCTGCAGGTAGTAGGTGAGGAAGAGGAAGACACCGAACATGCCGGCGCCGCTGATCAGTACGGAGATGAAGGAGGCGCCGCGGTTGCGGTCGAGCAGAACCCGCAGGGGGAGCAGGGGGTGGCTGGAGCGGGTCTGCCACCAGGTGAACGCGGCGAGCAGGACTGCTCCGGCGAGCAGGAAGCCCCAGGTCTGCGGGGAGCTCCAGTCGTGGCTCTCGGCGTTGGAGAAGCCGTAGACCAGGCTGAACAGGCCGCCGCCGACGAGGAGGGCGCCGGGGATGTCGATGGTGGAGGTCTTGTCGCGGGTGGTGCGCTGGAGCAGGAGGATGCCGCCGACGAAGGCTACGACGGCGAAGACGAGGTTGACGTAGAGGGTCCAGCGCCAGTCGGCGTACTCGGTGAGCAGGCCGCCGAGGAGCAAGCCGATGGCGCCGCCGGCGCCGGCGATGGCACCGTAGACGCCGAAGGCCCTGGCGCGTTCCTTGGCGTCGGTGAACGTCGTGGTCAGCAGGGCCAGCGCGGCCGGGGCGAGCAGCGCGCCGAACACGCCCTGCCCGGCCCGCGCGACGATGAGCATCTCGAAGCTGGTCGCGGCGCCGCCGAGGGCGGAGGCGCCGGCGAAGCCGACCAGGCCGACCAGGAAGGTCATCTTGCGGCCGAACAGGTCGCCTATACGACCGCCGAGCAGGAGCAGGCTGCCGAAGGCTAGGGCGTAGGCGGTGACGACCCACTGCCGGTCTCCGTCGGAGAAGCCCAGGTCCTTCTGCGCGGAGGGCAGGGCGATGTTCACGATCGTCGCGTCAAGCACGACCATGAGCTGGGCCACGCCGATGACGGCGAGGATCCACCAGCGATGGGGTGGCGGTGTGTCGGCGGACGGGAGGGTGGACACGGTGGCCGTGCCGGCCGTGTCCGCGGAGGTTTGGGACATGACGAGAACTCCAGAAGAAGTGGGACAAAGAGAGGGAACGTTCGGTGGTGCGGGGTGGGACGGCTGCGTCGTTGGAGCTCGTCAGGTGATGCGGTCGGTGGTCTGACCGGGGTGCCGGCCGTCACTGCTCGGCGAGGTGAGGCGGCGCGGAGGAAGCGGGACTTGCCTTCCCGGGGGCGGCCACCGTCGGTCGCGTGTCGCGGAAGGACATCGCGGAAGGTCGCGGAAAGAAGTCGCGGCAGGAAGAAGAGTCAGGCCGCCCAGGCGCCCGGACGAACGGCTCCCGCGGTACGACGGCAAGAGCTGTCACAGGAATGCGCGGCTGTGCGCAGTTCCGGCCCTGATTCCTCCAGAGTCCGGCGGCGGGCTTCGGGGGCCGAGGCCGAGGAGTAGGTCTGCCAGTAGTGGGCCTGGCGATTGAGCTGGCCGATCAGCGGCATGAGATCGGTGGCGGCGGGGACGCCGGGGATGCCCAGGAGGTCTCCCCACTCCTCGCCGAAGGCCCGCCGCAGCACACGGTCTATGAGGTGGCGCAGCTGCTCCTCGGACAGCACGGCGCCCGGCGCGCCGGCCATCGCGTGGGCCTGTGCGTCGACCATGGCGGCGGTCAGTGCCGTCGAGTGCTCGTCGGGGGCGCCTGTCGTGGCGTCCAGCAGGTCCTGCAGTCGGCGGGCGCCGACGTGGTCGACCACGTCCTTGTAAAGGCTTTCGTCGAGCCCCAGGAGATGAGCGACGTACGACCAGTACTGGTAGAGGCGACGCTCCTCCTCGTCGGTGATGTCGATGCCGACGGCTGTGAGGGCCTGGAAGGCGATGAGGGTGAAGCCGAGCCAGGTGCGGGCCATGTCGAGCTGGCCGATCGGCAGACCCCGGGTGCCCCTGTCCCAGTCCGTGAGGGACGTGGCCCGCATACGGGCATGGGCCAGCCGGAGCTCGACCGTGGCCAGGTACCCCGGCCGTCCGCGCAGCAGCCCTCCCGGCCGTATGGTCTGGCGCGCCCACACCCCCGTCTCCGCGAGCCGGAGTGCGGCAGCCATGTCCGCCGGCCTGTCCGTTGCGGCCAGCAGCCGTGCGGTGGCCGGGGAGGCGTAGCTGTGCGCGAGCGCGCCGGTGATCGAGCAGAGCCCGAACCACATGGGAGGCACGGACAGGCTCACGGCATCGCCCTTGTGGAGCAGCAGCGGGTCCACCCAGGTGGGGGTGGCCTCCAGGTGCTTCAGCAGTGCGCCGATGGCCGCGGGGGGCTGTTGGCCAAGGCTGGGCAGGCCGCGCCTGAGGCCCGCGTCGAGGGCACGCCGGGCCCGCGGGCCGTAGAAATCCAGTTCGGCGATGACGGCATCGGCGAGCGGATCCCCGGCGGTGAGCAGGGTCACCACATGGTCGGCCTCGGCGCCGTGCCGACGGCGCGCCGCATCCAGGTCGACCACGCGCTCGGGGGCCTTGCGGGGTGTGTGCTTCGCGTCCATGGGGTTCTCACTTTCGAGCAGGTACGGCGGTCCGGCCGCCGGGTGAGGGGGGAGACGTGCTCGGGTGTCGATCCGCGCGGATCAGTTCTGGGGAAACGGCTGCTCAAGCCGCTTCCCGCATCACAGGGTTGGTTTCTGACACCTGTCAGGTTAGCCTGATTCTGACAGGTGTCAAGTAAGGTGTTCGTGGGTTCGCGAGAGGGCAGCGGAGCGCCTGTCGGGACGCAGGCAACGCAGGTCACGCGGACATGAGCAAACAGTCAGCAAACAGTCTTGGAGGCAACGGTGGGAGCAAGAGCCGAATCCACTCGACGGCCGGGGCGCCCCGGTGCGGGCACTCCCGCGGTGCCCGAGGAGGAAAGCATCCTGCAGCGAGGGCTTGAGGCCTTCGCGGAGCTGGGCTACGAGCGTGCTTCCGCACGCGAGCTGGCCCGCCGCCTGGGTGTCAGCCACAACTTCATCAACGACCGCTACGGCTCCAAGGCGACCTTCTGGCGCGCGGCGATGGACTCCGCGCTGGAGGCGCCACTGGCGCGTCTGCCACAGGTGGATCCCTCGCTCGACGACGCCGAGCAACTGCGGCAGCTCATCACCGGCTTCTACCGGACCGCCGCGGACACACCGCGGATCGAGCGGATCATGCTCGACGAGCTGTCCCAGGACACCGAGCGGCTGGACTACCTGTACGAGCGCTACATCGCCCCCACCCTGCAGCTCATGATGCCGAGCATCGAGCGGCTCGTCGCCTCCGGACGCATGGCGCCCATCCCGATGGACATGCTGTTCTTCGTCGTCATCCCACCCGTCTCGGGAATCCTGGAAGGGCCTCTGACGCGGCGGCTGGGCAGGCCCATGCCCGCCTCGCCGGAACAGCTCACGGCCACCGCGGAATCACTGGCGGCGATCGTGGTCAACGGGCTGCTCGCGACAGGTGCGGCAGGGAGCCCCTGAAGCTGGACTCGGGGCCCGTCAGCTACCGCCGGGGGTGCCCCAGAGGCGCCCCCGGACGGGCTGATCCTCAGCCCGTCTACCCCCCGTAGAACAGCTCCTCCACCACACCCCGGGCCCGCCGCGTCGTACGCCGGTACGCGTCCAGCATGTCGCCCACATGCCCCGGACCGAACCCCAGATACCGCCCCACCGCCGCCAGCTCACGCCCGTCCGACGGGAACGTGTCGCCGGCCCTCCCCCGCACCAGCATCACCGCGTTCCGCACCCGAGTGGCCAGCACCCACGCCTCGTCCAGTGTCGAGGCGTCCTCAGCGGAGATCAGTCCGGCGGCGCACGCGGCGGCCAGAGCCTCGCGGGTACGGGTCGTACGCAGGCCCGGCTCCGCCCAGCCGTGCTGGAGCTGGAGGAGCTGCACCGTCCACTCCACGTCGGACAGGCCACCGCGGCCGAGCTTGGTGTGGAGGGTGGGATCGGCGGCGCGGGGCAGGCGCTCGGACTCCATCCGGGCCTTCAGGCGCCGGATCTCGCGTACGGCGTCATCGCCGAGCCCCTCCGGGGGATACCGCAGGGGGTCGATCAGTTCGATGAAGCGCCGCCCCAAGTCCGCGTCCCCGGCGACGGGTTCGGCCCGCAGCAGGGCCTGGGACTCCCACCCCAGGGACCACCTCCGGTAGTACGCCTCGTACGAGTTCAGGGTCCGCACCAGCGGCCCCGACTTCCCCTCCGGCCGCAGATCGGCGTCGATCAGCAGCGGCGGGTCGGAGCTCGGGATCTGCAGCAGCCGCCGCATCTCCGACACCACGGCATGGGCGGCCCGCGAGGCCTCCTGCTCGGCCACGCCCTCGCGCGGTTCGTGCACGAACAACACGTCCGCGTCAGAGCCGTAACCCAGCTCGTGTCCGCCGAACCGGCCCATCCCTATCACCGCGAACCGGGTCGGCAGCGTGTCCCCCCAGCCCTGCCGCACGACGGCACGCAGCGTCCCGGCGAGGGTCGCGGCCGTCAGGTCGGACACCGCACCGCCGACCAGATCGACGAGCGCGCCCTGATCGGCCGCGGCGGGCGACTCCTCCGTGCCGTACGAGCGGACGATGTCGGCGGCGGCCGTACGGAACAGCTCACGCCGACGCACCCCACGCGCGGCGGTGACCGCGGCCTCTCCCCCGTCGGCGCGCCCCACGGCGGCGAGGATCTCCTGCTCCAGATGCGCACGGTCGCGGGGACCGAGGCCGCCCCCGTCGCCGTTGCCGTCGCCGAGCAGCGCCACCGCCTCCGGGGCCCGCATCAGCAGGTCGGGGGCCAGCCGTCCGGCGGACAGGACCCGGGCCAGGTTCTCGGCGGCGGCCCCCTCGTCCCGGAGCAGCCGCAGGTACCAGGGGGTTTTGCCCAGGGCGTCGGACACCTTGCGGAAGTTGAGCAGTCCCGCGTCGGGGTCGGCGGAGTCCGCGAACCAGCCAAGGAGCACGGGCAACAACGTTCGCTGGATCGCGGCCTTGCGGCTGACCCCGGACGCCAACGCCTCCAGGTGGCGCAGCGCGGAAGCCGGGTCCGCGTAGCCGAGGGCGACCAGCCGCTCCCGGGCCGCGTTCGCGCTCAACCGGGCCTCGCCGGGAGCGAGTTGGGCCACGGCGTCGAGCAGCGGCCGGTAGAAGAGCTTCTCGTGCAGGCGTCGTACGACGGAGGTGTGCCGCCGCCACTCGCGGTTCAGCTCGGCGACGGGGTCGGTGCGCAGGCCGAGCGAGCGGCCGATACGGCGCAGATCGGCGTCGCTCTCCGGCACGAGATGCGTACGCCGCAGCCGGTAGAGCTGGATGCGATGCTCCATCAGGCGCAGGAACTTGTACGCCTCGTCCAGCTGTACGGCGTCGGAGCGCCCCACGTAGCCGCCCGCGGCCAGTGCCTTCAGGGCCTCCAACGTGGTCCGGCTCCGTAGCGACGTATCGGCCCGGCCGTGCACCAACTGCAGGAGCTGTACGGCGAATTCGACATCCCGCAGTCCGCCGGGACCGAGCTTCAGCTCGCGCTCGATCTCGGCCACGGGGATGTTCTCGACGACGCGGCGGCGCATCTTCTGGACATCGGGGACGAAGTTCTCGCGCTCGGCGGCCTGCCAGACGAGGGGGGCGAGCGTGGCGACGTACTCCTCGCCGAGTTCGACGTCCCCCGCGACCGGCCGGGCCTTGAGCAGGGCCTGGAACTCCCAGGTCTTGGCCCAGCGCTGGTAGTAGGCGAGATGGCTGGAGAGCGTACGGACCAGCGGGCCGTTTCGGCCCTCCGGCCGCAGATTGGCGTCGACGGGCCAGATGGAACCCTCGACGGTGGTCTCGGAGCAGATCCGCATCAGGTGGGAGGCGAGCCGGGTCGCGGCCCGCAGGGCCTTGCCCTCGTCGGCTCCCTCCACGGCCTCCGCCACGAAGATGACGTCGACGTCGGAGACGTAGTTCAGCTCCTGTCCCCCGCACTTGCCCATCGCGATGACCGCGAGACGGCACATGGCGGCGTCCTCGGGGGCTGCGGCCCGGGCGATGGCGAGCGCGGCGCGCAGGGTGGCGGTCGCGAGGTCCGCGAGTTCGGCGGCGGTCTCGGCGAGGTCGGTGGTTCCGCATACGTCGCGTGCGGCGATGGACAGCAGGCAGCGGCGGTAGGCGACACGCAGGGACACCGGGTCGGCGGCTTCGGCGAGACCGCGCTCGAACTCCGCGATCCCGGGGTGCAGGTCCTGCGGCTCGTACATCACGAGCGCCTGCCAGTCGAGCGGGTGCCGGGCGAGATGGTCGCCGAGCGCGGCGGAGGCGCCGAGCACTCCGAGGAGCCGGTCGCGCAGCGGCTTCGACGCGATCAGCGTGTCCAGCAGCTCCCGCTGTCCGGCGTGATCCTTCTGGGCCTCGACAAGCCGTACGAGCCCGAGCAGCGCCAGGTCCGGATCGGCGGTCACCCCGAGTGCGTCGAGCAGGACCGGGTCGTTCCTCACCGGCGTCAGCTCGCCGCTCTCCAGAAGCCGCTCGGCGGCCGACGGATCGGTGAAACCGTGCCGCAGCAGCCGCGAGAAGGTACTGCTCCTGCGCCCCGGCGTCGCCATCCCCGGCCTCCCCTCGGATCAAGGTCGTACGGCCTTGAGCCTAACCGGAGTACTTGAGGGAAGCGCCCGGGCGGGAGTGCAGCGATGCGAGCGATGAGTTCGGGCGGGCGGCGGAGTCTGTTCTGGTGAGGAGGAGAATCCATATGGAACCACTGGAACCACAAGCTGAACTCGACACCCGCTACAGCAGCGAAGACGCCACCGCACCGCCCTGGTCGGAGACCGAGGCGATGCTCTCCGAAGCCGAGCTGTTCTGGATCTCGACGGTACGGCCCGACGGGCGGCCCCATGTCACACCGCTGCCCGCGGTGTGGGCGGACGGCGCGCTCCACTTCTGCACCGGGCCCGAGGAGCGCAAGGCACGGAACCTGGAGCGGAACGCGAACGTCGTGCTGACCACCGGCACCAACACCTGGAACAAGGGCTACGACCTGGTGGTGGAGGGCGAGGCGGTCCGGGTCGCCGACGACGGCCGACTGCGCGAACTGGCAGAGGTCTGGGAGCGCAAGTACGGCAGCTTCTGGCACTTCGAGGTACGGAACGGCCGCTTCCACCACGGCCCGGGCGATGCCCTCGTCTTTTCGGTGGCGCCCCGGACCGTTTTCGGCTTCGGTAAGGGAGAGCCGTTCAGTCAGACCCGCTGGCGGTTCGGGTGACTCTTTCGTCGGGGCGAACTGGAGGACCAGTGATTGAGTACACGCTCGAAGTGATCCCACTGCCGGTCAGCGACATCGACCGGGCCCGGGACTTCTACCGGGACAAGGTCGGCTTCCACGTCGACATCGACCAGGAGGTCATGCCCGGCATGCGCATCGTCCAGCTGACGCCTCCGGGCTCCGGCTGCTCGATCGCCCTCGGTGACACCCTCTGGGAGACGATGGACGGCCCGACGCCGGCCCCTGGCTCGTACCAGGGCCTTCAGCTGTGCGTCACGGACATCAAGGCGGCCCACGCCGAACTGACCGAACGCGGCCTGGAGGTCTCCGATCCGGTGCAGTACACCCCGGAGGACGGCGCCACCTTCATGAGCTTCAAGGACCCGGACGGCAACGGCTGGTCCATCCAGGAGTACCGCCGCCGGGCCACGGAGCCCTTGCACGAGCTGCTGGCCGAGCAGAGGCGGCAGCGGGAGGGCTGAGCAGGCGCGGGAAAGGGCAGGGGAGCTCTCGGAGATCCTTCGGAAGGATCTCCGAGAGCTCCCCTGTCGCCGCCGGAACCACCTGAACCGGAGCCCCGCGCCAGACCCGACGAACCGCCGAGAAGAGGGCGCACGGCACTGAACCACCGGGCTGATCCCCGCCCTGTCAGCTGGGCTCCGGCAGACGGCCGAGGTGCTTGGTGACGCGGTCGCGCAGAAGGAGGTACTCCTTCCAGCGGCGGGGCAGAGGGCCCGGTGGGCGCACCACGTGCCGGGCGGCGGTGACGGTCTGGCCGTGCTGGAACTGCTCGCGTGTCAGGTCGAGCTCCACACCGCTGGGCAGCCGGTTCCACCAGTGGAAGTTGTGCTGGGTTCCGTCGAGATACACCTCGCCGACCACGAGGTCGCCGCCGAAGACGTCGTTGACTATCAGGGCAGTGATGTCGCAGTGACCCCAGGCCGGATTGCCTGGCTGCCAGTCGGCGCGAGCAAGGTCGTCCGGGGAACAGGTGTCGGCGGCCCAGCTGGATCTCAGGGCCTTGTCAAGATCGAGAAGGTTCCAGGGAGTCATGCCCTCCAGCATCACAGCCACCACTGACATCGGAGCGGAAGCCTGGCGAGACGCCGCAGGGGCGACGGTTCGCGAACCGTCGCCCCTGCGTGGGGTTCCAGCGAGACACCTCGACTGACCTGCGCCTACAGAACCGGCAGGTTCTTCCGCAGCTCGAAGGCCGTGACCTCGCTGCGGTACTCCTCCCACTCCTGGCGCTTGTTGCGCAGGAAGAAGTCGAAGACGTGCTCGCCCAGGGTCTCGGCGACCAGGTCGCTGCGTTCCATCAGGGAGAGGGCCTCGCCGAGGTTCTGCGGGAGGGGTTCGATGCCCATGGCGCGGCGTTCGGCGTCCGTGAGGGCCCAGACGTCGTCCTCGGCGCCCGGCGGGAGTTCGTAGCCCTCCTCTATGCCCTTGAGACCGGCGGCCAGCAGGACCGCGTACGCCAGGTACGGGTTCGCGCCCGAGTCCAGGGAGCGGACCTCGACCCGCGCCGAGCCGGTCTTGCCGGGCTTGTACATCGGGACGCGGACCAGAGCGGAGCGGTTGTTGTGGCCCCAGCAGATGTACGAGGGGGCCTCGCCGCCGGCGCCCGCGGTGCGCGCGGCGCCGCCCCAGATGCGCTTGTAGGAGTTCACGAACTGGTTGGTGACCGCCGTGATCTCGGCGGCGTGCTTCAGCAGGCCCGCGATGAAGGAGCGGCCCACCTTGGAGAGCTGGTACTCCGAGCCCGACTCGTAGAACGCGTTCCGGTCGCCCTCGAAGAGGGAGAGGTGCGTGTGCATGCCCGAGCCCGGGTGCTCGGAGAACGGCTTGGGCATGAAGGTCGCCTGGACGCCCTGCTCCAGCGCCACCTGCTTCATGACCAGGCGGAACGTCATGATGTTGTCGGCCGTGGACAGCGCGTCCGCGTACCTCAGGTCGATCTCCTGCTGGCCCGGCGCGCCCTCGTGGTGCGAGAACTCGACCGAGATGCCCATCGACTCCAGCATCGTGATCGCCTGGCGGCGGAAGTCCATGCCCACGTTCTGCGGGGTGTGGTCGAAATAGCCGGAGTTGTCGGCGGGCGTCGGCCGAGAGCCGTCCAGCGGGCGGTCCTTGAGCAGGAAGAACTCGATCTCCGGGTGGGTGTAGAAGGTGAAGCCCAGGTCGGAGGTCTTGGCGAGGGCGCGCTTCAGCACGTAACGCGGGTCCGCGAAGGACGGGGAGCCGTCCGGCATGAGGATGTCGCAGAACATACGGGCCGTACCGGGGGCCTCCGCGCGCCACGGCAGGACCTGGAAGGTCGACGGGTCCGGCTTGGCGATCATGTCGGACTCGTAGACCCGGGCGAAGCCCTCGATCGCGGAGCCGTCGAAGCCGATGCCCTCGTCGAAGGCCTGCTCCAGCTCGGCCGGAGCCACGGCCACGGACTTGAGGAAGCCCAGCACGTCCGTGAACCACAGCCGTACGAACCGGATGTCGCGCTCCTCCAGCGTCCGGAGTACGAACTCCTGCTGCTTGTCCATCTTCCGCTTCCACCCATCCTTGCTGGTCAGACCGCCTGCTCCCGCGCCACGGGAGGCGGTCGGGCACCTGAGCATCCCACCACAACACCATTTCGTGCGCATTGCGGACCTTGATCGGGCGGCCGACCTCGGTCTGAACGTCTCACGTACGGCAGGTGTCCTGCTCTGCCGCCCATACTGCCTGCTCACCCGAGCCCTTGTAATGCCGGGGCGGGAAATGTATGGCCAACGACCAGGGGCACTACGTACGCCGCTACCGGCCGGACTACGATCAACCTCACCCGACCGTCTGTCCCCCAAGGCCCCTAAGGACTCATCATGGGTTCCGCGAAGAACAAAGCGTCCGCGTCGCGCAAGGCGCGCATAGAGGAGATGCGCCGTGCCGAGCAGGCCCGCGAGCGCCGCAACCGGATACTCACGATCACCGCGAGCGTGGTCATAGTCGGCGGCCTCGTGGCCGGAGGTACGTACCTCATCAACTCGCAGTCCGAGGACGACAGCAGCAGCTCGTCGGCCGGCCAGAAGGGGAAGTTCGTCACGGGCGAGGACGGCGTCAGGACCTGGAACACGAAGCTGACCCAGACCCACGTCAACGGCGACGTCAAGTACGCGATGAACCCCCCAGTGGGCGGCGACCACAACCAGGTGTGGATGAACTGCGACGGCGACGTCTACACCGACGAGATCAAGAAGGTGAACGCCGTGCACTCCCTGGAGCACGGCGCGGTCTGGGTGACGTACAACAGCAAGGCCTCGGACGCGGACGTGAAGGCGCTCGCGGACAAGGTCGAGAAGACCCCGTACTCGTTGATGAGCCCGGTCGAGGACCAGAAGGACCCGATCATGCTCTCCGCCTGGGGCGCGCAGCGCACGGTGACGAGCGCGAAGGACCCGAACGTGAACAAGTTCTTCGAGAAGTACGTACAGGGCGAGCAGACGCCGGAGAAGGGCGCCGCCTGCACCGGCGGCCTCGACAAGTAGCAGCAAGTACGTACATACGACAGCAAACAGGAAGCCGTGGCAACGATGAAGCACGTCGGCTGGATCGCCGGGGCCGCCGGGGTCGTTTTCATGGCGGCCGTCGGCGGGATCACGTACACGGTCATCGACGGCGACTCGGACGTGCGGGTCCCGGCGGCCGATTCCGCGGACGCGGGCTTCGCGCGCGACATGGCGGTCCACCACCAGCAGGCCGTCGAGATGTCGTACATCGTGCGGGACCGCACCGAGGACGAAGAGGTACGCCGTCTCGCGTACGACATCGCGCAGACGCAGGCCAACCAGCGCGGCATGATGATCGGCTGGCTGGACCTGTGGCAGCTGCCGAAGGTGTCCGCGGACCCGCCGATGACGTGGATGGGCATGGGCGACATGGCGTCCGGTGAGGACGGCGCGCTGATGCCGGGGATGGCGACCGACACCGAGATGAAGTCGCTTCAGAAGGCGAGCGGCAAGGCCGCCGAGGTCCGCTATCTCCAGTTGATGTACGCCCACCACGTGGGCGGTGTGCACATGGCCGAGGGCTGCGTGAAGCGGTGCGAGGTCGACGTGGAGCGCGACCTCGCGCGGGGCATGGCCGAGGCCCAGGAGTCGGAGATGAAGCTGATGACGGACCTGCTGAAGAAGCGCGGGGCGAAGCCGCCCGAGTAACGCCCCGCGGGGCGTCGGCGTGTGGCTCGCCACACCCCATCGCGTCGCTTTGACGATTACACTGGCCGCGTGCCTCAACTACGCCTCGCCCTGAATCAGATCGACTCGACCGTCGGCGATCTCGCCGGTAACGCCGAGGCGATCGTCCGCTGGACCCGGCACTCCGCCGAGCAGGGAGCGCATCTGGTGGCGTTCCCTGAGATGGTGCTGACCGGGTATCCCGTCGAGGACCTGGCCCTGCGGTCGTCCTTCGTCGAGGCCTCCCGCGCGGCCCTGCGCAGTCTCGCCGCGCGCCTTGCCGACGAGGGCTTCGGCCGGCTGCCGGTGGTCGTCGGCTACCTCGACCGGTCCGAGGCCGCCCAGCCGAAGTTCGGGCAGCCGGCCGGGGCGCCGAGGAACGCCGCCGCCGTGCTGCACGGCGGCGAGGTGGCGCTCACCTTCGCCAAGCACCACCTGCCGAACTACGGCGTCTTCGACGAGTTCCGCTACTTCGTGCCCGGCGACACCCTGCCCATCGTGCGGATCCACGGCATCGACGTCGCCCTCGCCATCTGCGAGGACCTCTGGCAGGACGGCGGGCGGGTGCCGGCCACCCGGACCGCCGGGGCCGGGCTGCTGCTCTCCGTCAACGCCTCCCCGTACGAGCGCGACAAGGACGACACCCGCCTCGAGCTGGTGCGCAAGCGGGCGCAGGAGGCCGGCTGCACGACCGCGTACCTCGCCATGATGGGCGGGCAGGACGAGCTGGTCTTCGACGGGGACTCGATCGTGGTCGACCGGGACGGTGAAGTCGTCGCGCGGGCCCCGCAGTTCGCCGAGGGATGCGTCGTACTCGACCTCGATCTGCCGGCCGCCGCCACCGAGCCGCCGTCCGGCATCGTGGATGACGGGATGCGGATCGAGCACCTCATCATCTCCGAGGACCCCCTGCCCGCGTACGAGCCGGAGCTCACCGGTGGATACGCGGAGCGGCTGGACGACGACGAAGAGGTGTACTCGGCGCTCGTGGTGGGGCTTCGGGCGTACGTCGCGAAGAACGGTTTCCGTTCCGTGCTGATCGGGCTCTCCGGCGGCATCGACTCCGCGCTGGTGGCCGCGATCGCCTGCGACGCGCTCGGCGCGGAGAACGTGTACGGGATCTCGATGCCGTCCAAGTACTCCTCGGACCACTCCAAGGGGGACGCGGCCGAGCTGGCACGACGGACCGGGCTCAACTTCCGGACCGTACCGATCGAGCCGATGTTCGACGCGTACATGGGGTCGCTGGGGCTCACGGGTCTCGCCGAGGAGAACCTCCAGTCGCGGCTGCGCGGCACGATGCTGATGGCGATCTCCAACCAGGAGGGGCACATCGTGCTGGCGCCGGGCAACAAGTCCGAGCTGGCGGTGGGCTATTCGACGCTCTACGGCGACTCGGTGGGCGCGTACGGCCCCATCAAGGACGTGTACAAGTCGTGGGTCTTCCGGCTCGCGCAGTGGCGCAACCGCGCGGCGGCCGAGCGCGGCGAGACGCCGCCGATCCCTGAGAACTCCATCACCAAGCCGCCGAGCGCGGAGCTGCGCCCGGGCCAGGTCGACACGGACTCGCTGCCCGACTACCCGGTCCTGGACGCGATCCTGGAGCTCTACGTCGACCGTGACACGGGCGCCGACGCGATCGTCGCGGCCGGGTTCGACCGCGACCTGGTCACGAGGACACTCCGCCTGGTCGACACGGCGGAGTACAAGCGGCGGCAGTACCCACCGGGCACCAAGATCTCGGCGAAGGGCTTCGGCAAGGACCGCCGGCTGCCGATCACGAACCGCTGGCGCGAGAACGTGTGACCTGGCCACCACACCACGGGGTCCGTCGAAGCGGAACAGGCTCAGGTGATGGCTGGTGGCGGTGTGTGGTTGGAATGTTGGTGAGGCGTCAGCGAACAGAGTGGAGCCTGAGCGTTTAGAAGGCGCTTTCCGTGAGACTTATGGCGGAGTCGTAAACGGGCCGGTGATGACACCGGCTCGTCAACCACCGCTCCCGTTAGGGGAAGTCGCCATGAGTGTCACCGCTTACCGTCGCGGCCGTACCGTCCGCACTGTCTCCGCTTCTGTGCTCGCCGTCACCGCCCTGACCCTGACCACCGCGTTCAGCGCGGGCGAGGGCGCCGACAGCAGGGCCGACGCCGCAAGCTTAGGCAACACCGCCGGTGGAAGCTCGAAGGGAGAGCCGATCGGAGACTGTGACATCAACAAGACGGTCTTCTCCGTCCAGAAGGTCGAGCGGCCCGTCAACCACCTGCTGCTCACGGCGACCAACGGGGCCGGGGTGGACTGCAGGCTCGCGGGCTTCCCGAGCCTGAAGTTCGGCCGGGACGCGCAAGCCGCCACCCCGCAGATCGAGGAGAGCAAGCCGCAGTCCGCCCCCGTCCTCGCCCCGGGGGAGAGCGCCTACGCCGGTATCACCACCTCCGCGGCAGACGGCTCGGGCTCCCACGGGCGCGTGGTCAACTCCCTGGAGGTGTTCATCGAGGGCAACGAGGACGGCACGGACGTCGAACTGCCCGGTGGTTCCGTCTTCATCGACAGCAGCGCCAAGGTGACCTACTGGCAGACCGATGTGGAGGACGCCCTTTCCTGGTGACTCCTGCGAGCACTCGGTGCGGCCCGGCGGACCGTTGTCCGCCGGGCCGCGGTCAGTACCGCGGCCCGGCGCTACCGCGCGCATCCGCCGGATGGTGTGCGGTGCCCGCATCGGCGCGAACATGTCGCAGGCCTGGCGCGGGCGGCGACCCACTTCGACGTCGGCGCCCAGGCCGAGGCTGATCCCGGCGGCCGGGATGCGTCGATGGCGGATCGCGGTGGGTGCGCCCCGGCATCGGTCAACGGTCATCGGTCAGCGGTGGGTCGTTTCGCGATGGCGCAGAACGTGCGTGGCGACCACTCGGCCCGCCGTCGGGACGACATCGCGCCGGTCCACCGCGTACGCCGCCCACGCAACGCCCAGCCCCAGAACCGCGAGCGCCGCCCCGGCCAACGCCGGCGACGTCGCGCCGAAGCCCGCTGCCAGCGCGAGGCCGCCGATCCACGCGCCGCCCGCGTTCGCGAGGTTGAACGCCGCCTGATTGGCCGAGGAGGCCAACGACGGGGCCGCCGACGCCTTCTCCATCACCATCAGCTGGAGCGGGGAGCCCGTGATGAACGCGGCCGTGCCGAGCAGCGTCACCGCCAGCGCCGCGCTCCATTGCGTCTGCATGAGGACGGGGAAGAGGGCCAGCACCGTCACCAGCGACGCCAGGCCACCGAAAAGAGTGCCGCGCAGGGAGTGGTCCGCCAGGCGGCCCCCGGCCAGATTGCCCACCGTGGCGCCCGCGCCGAACAGCGCCAGCAGCACGGTCACACGGGAGTCGGCGTATCCGGCGGAGTCCGTCAGCATCGGCGTGATGTAGCTGTACGCGGAGAACAGCGCGCCGAAGCCCGCGACCGTCGTCCCGAGGGCGAGCCAGACGGGGAGCGAGCGCAGGGCGGTCAGTTCGCCGCGCAGTCCGGCGGCGGGGGCGTGCGTGTGGTCGTGCGGCAGGAGCAGGGCGAGCGAGGCGATGGCGGCGAGGCCGATCGCGCTGACGCCGAGGAACGTGGCGCGCCAGCCGAGGTGCTGGCCCATGAGGGTCGCCACGGGAACCCCCGCGATGTTCGCGACGGTCAGGCCCAGGAACATCAGCGAGACCGAGCGCGCCTTGCGCTCGGGGGCGACCAGGCCGGTGGCGACGACGGCGCCGACGCCGAAGAACGCGCCGTGCGGCAGACCGCTCAGCAGCCGGGCGGCCAGCAGCCAGTGGTAGTCGGGCGCGAACGCCGAGAGCGCGTTGCCCGCGACGAACAGCGCCATCAGGCCGATCAGCACCTTGCGGCGCGGCATCTTCGCCGTCACCGCGGCGAGCAGCGGGGCGCCGACGACGACACCGAGCGCGTACGCCGAGACGAGGTGCCCGGCGGTGGGGATGGATATGTGCAGGTCGTCGGCGACGTTGGGCAGCAAGCCCATCATCACGAATTCGGTGGTACCGAGACCGAAGGCGCCCACGGCGAGCGAGAGCAGGGGTGCCAGGGGCATGGAGGGCCTTTCAGAGTTGCAGAGCGGAGTTCCGTACATCGTATGTTCACGTACGGAACAAACTCTCTCAGGCCCAGTATTCCAAGGAGTTACGAGCCGGTGTCCGCAAACTTCACGCGGGCGGCGATCGGGAGATGGTCGCTGCCCGTCTCCGGCAGCGACCAGGAGGTGACCGGCTCGACGCCCTTCACCAGGATCTGGTCGATCCGCGCCATCGGGAACGACGCCGGCCAGCTGAACCCGAAGCCGCTGCCCGCGGCGCCCTGTGTGGAGCGCATCTGCGAGGTGATGCCGTTGAGCGCACGGTCGTTCATCGTGCCGTTCAGATCGCCGAGCAGGGCGGCCTGCGGCAGCTTCTCGGCGGAGATGGCGTCACCCAG
Organism: Streptomyces yerevanensis; assembly: GCF_000716805.1. NCBI lineage: Bacteria > Bacillati > Actinomycetota > Actinomycetes > Kitasatosporales > Streptomycetaceae > Streptomyces > Streptomyces yerevanensis. The sequence continues at coordinate 138,437 of NZ_JNWJ01000040.1, forward strand.
CGCGTCGGCGCTCTTGTCGCGCTGCCGCGCGGTGAACCCGGCCTCGATCTTCACCCGCACCGAGGGCAGGTGCGCCACGTACACCGCGAGCTGCCCGCCCGGCGCGGTGACGGTCGCCCGCATGGCGCGCGTCCAGCCCAGCTTGATGTCGACGGCCTTGACGTCGCTCAGCGGGTACTTGCTCCACAGGCCGACGGTCCCCTGGACGGAGTGGTACTTGTACGTCCCGGCCAGCGCCTTCTCGTACACCGGGACCACGGTCTCCGTCAGCTCCTCCAGGGCCACCACGTCGGCCCCGGAGGCGGCCACGGCGCGGGCGGTGCCGGACGGGTTCGCGTTGTCCGCGTTGACGTTGTGCTGGGCGACGGTGAGGTCGCCGCCGCCGCCGGTCTTGTCGAAGACCAGTCCGCCGAAGAGGCTGAGCCAGACGATCGCGGGCAGCAGCACGGCGATCAGTGCGGTCGCGGACCTCCTCAGCAGCGCGAGGCCGAGCAGCACCGGGATGAAGACGCCCAGCCAGGGCAGGAACGTCTCGTTGAGGGAGCCGAGGTTGCCGACCGTGTTCGGGATCTGCGCGTGCAGCACCATCAGGAGGGCGATGAGGACCGCGCAGACGGCGAGGATGATGCCGCGACGCCAGATACGGCGGTCGCCCCGAAGGGTGTCGAGCAGGCGCTGAAGCCGGGGTTCTCTGCGGTCGGGCTCCTGGCCGCCGCTGCCCGTCTCCGTCTTGTACGCCTGCGCCATACTCTCGACCTCACAACATGCCGTTCACCCATCCCCCGCACCCAAGAACCCTAGGGGATGATCGCGTTCACTCCGGCCGCCCCGACGGACGGCGATACGGGCACGATGACGCCCTTGCCTGCGTACCCAGTTCCGATCGTCCACCCTGTGGGAGCGGTCTGTGACGAAACCCTCACATTCACTCAGGGGTCGGTCGGACTTGAGCAACTTGGCGCCTTTACGGCCTGGCGCTCTCACCCCTTGCCGGGGCGCAGTCCCTCCAGGACGGTGTCGACGATCTCCTCGGCGAGGCCGTCGGGGAGTTCGGCGTCGGGGCGCATGACGGTGCGTACGAGCATGGGACCGCTGAACAGGTCGCCGATCAGCTCGACATCGAGGTCGGAGCGGATCTCGCCGTTCTGCTGCCCGCGGCGCAGCACCTCGTAGGTGAGTCGGCGCCGTGGCTCGATCACGTTCGCGTCGTACGCCTTCCACAGCTTGGGGCTGCTCTTCATCTGGGCGAGGACGTTGTGCACGAGCGACGAAGTGCGGTTGGCCAGGCCGCGCCTGCGTATCGACTCGAGGAGGGCGATCAGGTCGTCGCGCGTCGAGGTGCCGGGCAGCTTCAGGTCGACCTGCTCGGCGGCGCGCATGACGTCGCAGAAGAGCTCTTCGCGGTTGCTCCAGCGGCGGTAGATGGTGGCCTTGCCCACCCCCGCGGTGCGGGCGACGCGCTCTATGGAGATCTCCGCGAGCGGGACGCCGTCCTCCAGGAGTCCGATGACGCCCTCGATGATGGAACGCTCCACGCTCTCACTGCGCGGGCGCCCTCTCACGGCCCCACCACGTCCGGCCCCCTGCTCCGCGAGGTCCACGCCAACTCCCTTCGTCCGCCGCCCGGTTCGGGCCGATTCTCTCAGTGTTCGGCAGCCACCAGTTCGGTTTCCTCACCCCCGGGCTCCTTCGGGGCCGGGTCCCGGCCCGGCAGGAACAGCGCCACGACCAGGGCTCCGAAGAGGGCGACACCGGCTCCGCCCAGGGCGGTGAGATGCATGGCGTGCAGGAAGGCGTCGTGCGCCGGGGTGACCAGGGCCTCGCCCTGGGGCCCGAGCTTCGCGGCGGCACCGAGGGTGGCCTCGATGGACTCGCCCGCGTGGTGCCTGAGATCGGCCGGCAGCAGGGTGAGCTTGTCCTCGATGCCCGAGCGGTACGACGCGGACAGGACCGAGCCGAGTACGGCGATGCCCAGGGCACCGCCGACCTGACGGAAGGTGTTGCTGAGCGCGGAGGCGGAACCGGCCTTCTCGCGGGGCATGGTCTGCATGATCACGACGCTGGTGGGCGTCATGACGTGCGCCATCCCGGTGCCCATCAGGAAGAAGATGACCTCCAGGATCCAGATCGGCGTATCGGCGTCCAGGATGGTGAACGCGGCCAGCATCACGGCGATGAGCGACATGCCCCCGGTGGTCGTGATCCGGTAGCCGAAGCGGTCGACGACCAGCCGGGCCCGCGGCGCGAAGACGAGTTGTGCCGCGGCCAGCGGCAGCATCAACAGGCCAGTCTGGAAAGGCGAGTAGCCACGCACGGTCTGCGTGTAGAAGACCGCGAAGAACGTCACGCCCATCAGCGCGAAGAAGACCAGCCCTATGGCGCCGATGGCCGACGAGAAGACCCGGTTCTTGAAGTACGTGACGTCGACGGACGGGTGGTCGATGCGCTTCTCGTACCAGACGAATCCGGCGAGTACGGCGAGTCCGGCGCCCATGGTCGCCAGCACCTCGACGTCGGTGAAGTCGGCGAGCTGACCGCCCTTGATGATGCCGTACACGAGCAGGACGAGCCCGACGACGGACAGCAGCACGCCCACCGGGTCGATCCGGCCGGGCTTCGGGTCGCGGGAGTCGGGAACCAGCACCGTCATGAGCCCGATCGCCAGGATCACGATCGGCACGTTGATGAGGAACACGGACCCCCACCAGAAGTGGTCGAGGAGCACCCCTCCGGTGATGGGCCCGATGGCGATGGCGAGTCCGACGCCGCCCGCCCAGATGCCGATGGCCTTCGGCTGCTCGTCCCGCTCGAAGACATTCATGAGGACGGCGAGGGTGGCGGGCATCACGAAGGCGGCACCGAGCCCCATCAGGGCACGGAAGCCGATGAGCTGCTCCGGTGAGCTGGAGAACGCGGCCAGCGCCGAGGCGCCACCGAAGACGGCGAGCCCGCCGAGCAGCACCTTCTTGCGCCCGAGCCGGTCACCGAGGAGGCCGGCCGTGAACAGCAGTCCCGCGAAGACGAGCGTGTACGCGTTGATGGCCCACTCGAGCTCGCTCTGGGTGGCCCCCAGGCCGGTCGGGGCGGGCGTCGAGATGGTCTTGATCGCGACGTTCAGGATCGAGTTGTCGAGCACGACGATCAGCAGGCTCAGCATCAGCACGCCGAGGATCACCCAGCGACGCCGATGCACGGCCTCCGGTACACGGGAGCCGGTGGCGGCGGGAGTAGTCATGCCGTCGAGATTAGCGAATAACGATACGAGACGGTCTCGTATCTGAATTCCTTTACCGAGAACTTACGCGGAAGGAGTTGCGGCGATCACAACGGGAGGCGGTGAGAGCCCCTAGCCGTTCCACGGCACGAGGTGCCACCATGGAGGGGATCCGGGGACGCCGTCAGGGCGCCTCGAGATGACAGAAGGAGCCGTTGCGATGACGCAGCTCTCGGCTGCCCAGAAGACCTCCGACAGCAGCAAGACGCTGTACGGAGGGAAGGGCACTCGCCGCATCACTGTCCGCGACCTCAACGCCGCCAAAGAGCGCGGCGAGAAGTGGCCCATGCTCACCGCGTACGACGCGATGACCGCGTCCGTCTTCGACGAGGCCGGCATCCCGGTCATGCTCGTCGGCGACTCTGCGGGCAACTGCCACCTCGGGTACGAGACGACCGTGCCTGTCACGCTCGACGAGATGACCATGCTCTCCGCCGCGGTAGTACGGGGCACCTCGCGCGCCCTGATCGTCGGCGACCTGCCCTTCGGGTCGTACCAGGAGGGCCCCGTCCAGGCTCTGCGCTCGGCCACACGCCTGGTGAAGGAGGCGGGGGTCGGCGCCGTCAAGCTGGAGGGCGGCGAACGCTCGCACCGCCAAATCGAGTTGCTCGTCGAGTCCGGGATCCCGGTCATGGCGCACATCGGCCTGACTCCCCAGTCCGTGAACACCATGGGCTACCGCGTCCAGGGCCGCGGCGAGGAGGCCGCCCAGCAGCTCCTCCGCGACGCCAAGGCCGTCCAGGACGCCGGGGCCTTCGCGGTGGTCCTCGAACTCGTACCGGCCGAGCTGGCCGCCGAGGTCACGCGTGTCCTGCACATCCCGACGATCGGCATCGGGGCCGGGCCGGACACCGACGCGCAGGTCCTCGTCTGGACGGACATGCTCGGCCTGACCGGGGGGCGCGTGCCGAAGTTCGTGAAGAAGTACGCGGACCTCCGGTCGGTCATGACGCAGGCCGCGCAGGCGTTCGCCGAGGACGTGGTCGGCGGGACGTTCCCGACGGAGGAACACTCCGTCCACTGAGCCGGTTGCCTCCGGCGGTTGGGCGGGGGGCCTACGGGGGTGGTGGGTTCGGTTTGTTGGCGACTGCGGGCCGTCGGTGGCTGGTCGCGCAGTTCCCCGCGCCCCTGGGGTGGGTGGTGGGTGCGGGGTCGTGGGCCGGTGCGTCAGCCCGTCGCAGGGCGGGCATACGGCCCTGGGCTGGTACACGGTGCGGGTTCTCCGAGACCGGACCTAAGCGACGGGCATACGACGCACCGGCCCACGCCCCCTCCCGCCGGAGAGAAACTGCGGGTCGTCGGGGGTGCGGGCTTTCCCGGGGCCCGGGCTTGTTCGGGGCGCCGGGATCTTCGGGCCGCGGATAGCCGCAGGCTTTTGCTTTTCAGGGGCGCGGGGAACTGCGCGACCAGCCACAACGCACCCGCAGCCGCGACACGACCTGTCACCCACCACCCCCCGGCGGGGGCCTGGGGCGCAGCCCCCAGTTTCGGGAAGGGGCGGGGCTGGGGAAAAGAACCCCTTCCACCCCAACCGCCCACTCGTAACGCCGCGTTCACCCCGAATTGGCCCCCCGCGGGCAAGGGGGCCCAACACCCCCACCCGTGGAGGCCCCGATGCCAGAAACATCCGTACCCTTCCGCGCAGGCCAGGAAGGCTACGCAAGCTTCCGTATCCCGGCCGTCGTCACCACGGCGGCCGGAACCCTGCTCGCAATGTGCGAGGGCCGCGTCGGCTCCCACGACGACTTCGGCAACATCGACATCGTGCTGAAGCGGTCCACGGACGGCGGACGGACCTGGGGTCCACTGGAGGTCGCCGCGAAGCACGGCGACGACCTGGCCGGCAACCCCGCCCCGGTCGTCCTGGACACCGGCCGCCTGCTCCTCGTCCACGTACGCAACGCGGCCCTCGCCACCGAGGACGCCATCCGAAGGGGCAAGGTGAGCGCCGCCGACGGACGCCGCGTCTGGGTCCAGCACAGCGACGACGACGGGGTCACCTGGTCGAGGCCACGCGACATCACCGCCCAGACGAAGCAGGCGAGTTGGCGGTGGTACGCCACCACACCGGGCCACGCGGTCCAGCTCGCCGGAGGCCGCGTGGTCGTGCCCGCCAACCACTCTCTCCCGCCGGCCGGCCGGGACAACGGCACCGAGGGAAAGTACAACGGCGGACACTGCCTGCTCAGCGACGACCGCGGCGAGACCTGGCGCATCGGCTACCTCGACGACAACACCGACGGCTACATCAACGTGAACGAGACGACCGCCGCCGAACTCCCCGACGGCCGCGTCTACTTCAACACCCGTAACGACGCGACAGCGCCCGGCACCCGCGCCGACGCCTACTCCACGGACGGCGGCCAGACGCTCATGAAGCCCTTCCGGCCGCAGGCGGGGCTGGTCGCGCCGGTCTGTGAGGGCAGCGTTCTCCAGCTCCGTGACCCGGACGTGCTGCTCTTCTCCGGTCCCGCTGTCCCCGGCTACCGCGCCCTCATGACGATCCGCGCCAGCACCGACGCCGGCGTCACCTGGCGGCCCGTGCACACGGTGGACGGACTGCCCGCCGCGTACTCCGATCTCGTACGCCTCGACGCCTCGACCGTCGGTCTCCTCTACGAGACGGGCGACTTCAGCGCGTACGAGACGATCACCTTCCGCAGGGTCCCCGTGACGGACCTCACGTGAGTGGTGGGGCGATTCCCCACGGACGTACGGACGTAAAGTCGGCCCATGACCTCTACCGACAACAGTGCACAGCAAGCCGCCAAGGCCCCGGCCAAGGACCCCTGGGACCTGCCCGACGTGTCCGGGCTCGTCGTGGGCGTGCTCGGCGGCACCGGCCCGCAGGGCAAGGGCCTCGCCTACCGGCTGGCCCGGGCAGGGCAGAAGGTGATCATCGGTTCGCGGGCCGCGGAGCGGGCGCAGTCCGCCGCGGACGAACTCGGGCACGGCGTCGAGGGCGCCGACAACGCCGAGTGCGCGCGGCGCAGCGACATCGTGATCGTGGCGGTGCCGTGGGACGGGCACGGCAAGACGCTGGAGTCGCTCCGGGAGGAGTTGAGCGGGAAGCTCGTCGTCGACTGCGTCAACCCGCTCGGTTTCGACAAGAAGGGTGCGTACGCGCTGAAGCCGGAGGAGGGCAGCGCCGCCGAGCAGGCCGCGGCCCTGTTGCCCGACTCGCGTGTCACCGCGGCCTTCCACCATCTGTCCGCGGTACTGCTCCAGGACCCGGAGGTCGAGGAGATCGACACCGATGTGATGGTGCTCGGCGAGGTACGGGCGGACGTCGAGATGGTGCAGGCGCTGGCCGGCCGTATCCCCGGCATGCGCGGCATCTTCTCCGGGCGGCTGCGCAACGCCCACCAGGTCGAGTCGCTGGTCGCGAACCTGATCTCGGTGAACCGCCGCTACAAGGCCCATGCGGGCCTGCGGGTCACCGACGTATGAGTGGGTGGGGGACACTGGTGAACAGGAAAGCAGTGTCCCCCTGACAGGAGTCCCTCCGATGCCCCGCCTGGCCCTTTACGCCCTCTTCGTCTGCGTCCTCTCCGTCGCCGCGGCCGTCGTCTCCTTCGCCAAGGGCTACTGGCTGGGCATCGTGTGGGTACTGCTCGCGGGCCTGTCGTCCAACATGGCCTGGTACTACCTGCGGCGCGGCAAGGCGCGGAACGGCTCCGTCACGAACTGACGGTCAGGCGCTGACGGTCACGAACCGACGGTGCAGAACTGGTCGGTGTCCGTCCAGAAGCGGTAGAGGTTCTGGCCGCAGTACGTGCTGATCTCGTCGATTCCCAGGCCGCGCAGGAGCGTGTCGATCACGTCGAAGAACACACCGTTCACCGCCGGGATCCACAGGATGGCGATCACGAGGAGCAGCCCGAAGGGCGCGAGCGGCTCCACCTGGCGGCGGATCTTGTACGACAGCCAGGGCTCGATCATGCCGTAGCCGTCCAGGCCCGGCACCGGCAGGAAGTTCAGCAGCGCGGCCGTGACCTGGAGCAGGGCCAGGAACGCGAGGGCGAACCGGAAGTCGGCCGGTACGCCGTCGAGCGCGTCCAGCCAGAACGGGGCCGTGCAGACGACCGCGAACAGCACGTTCGTCAGCGGGCCCGCCGCCGAGATCAGGCTGTGCTTCCAGCGGCCCTGGATGCGGTTCCGCTCGATCCAGACCGCACCGCCGGGCAGACCGATACCGCCCATGATCACGAAGATGACGGGCAGCACGATGCTCAGCAGGGCGTGGGTGTAGGCGAGTGGATTGAGGGTCAAGTAGCCCTTCGCGCCTATGGAGATGTCGCCGCTGTGCAGGGCCGTACGCGCGTGTGCGTACTCGTGCAGACAGAGCGAGACGATCCACGCGGCCGTCACGAACAGGAAGACGGCGATACCGGGCTGTTCCGCGAACCCGGTCCAGGTGGCCCAGCCCGTGACCGCCATGACGGCCACGATCCCGAGAAAGACCGGGCTGATCCGCCGGTCGCTGTGGCGGTTGGTGGCGGTGGTCATGGGGTCGGGCTCCCTGGGTTCGTACAAACGGGCGTGCCCGACCGTACCGGGCGCAAGTGGAAAACGTCTCGCGGTCGGCTGTGAGTTCCGTACAGGGTGGGGCATGCCCTCTCGCGCCCGCCCCTCTCGCTCGCCGCGCCGCGTAACCCTGTGACCTCCCCTCAACCCACCAGAGACAATGGACCCCGTGCGCTATCGCATCCTCGGCACCACCCAGGCACTTCGCCCCGACGGCAGCCCCGTTCCTGTCGGCGGGGCGCGGTTGCGTGCTCTGCTGACCGTGCTCGCGTTGCGGGGTGGCCGTACCGTGCCCGCGGGGCTGCTGGTCGACGAGGTGTGGGACGGGGATCCGCCCGCCGATGCCACGGGGGCGTTGCAGGCCCTGGTCGGGCGGCTGCGGCGGGTGCTCGGGGCGGCTGCGGTCGTGTCGGAGGAGGGCGGGTACCGGCTAGCTGCCTCGGCCGACGACATCGACCTGCACCGGTTCGAGCGGCTCGTCGGCGAAGGTACGCGCGCGCTCGCCGACCGCGACCCCGCCAAGGCGGCCGTCGCCCTCGACGACGCCCTCGGCCTGTGGCACGGCCCTGCCCTCGCCGACCTCCCCGACCGCACAGCCGAGTCGGCCCGCTGGGAGGCCCGGCGGCTCGACGCCCTCCGCGCCCGGCACACCGCCGCCCTCGCCCTCGGCCACGCCGCGCAGTCCCTGCCCGAACTGACCGCTCTGTGCGACACCCACCCCCTGGACGAACCCCTCCAGGCCCTGCGCCTGCGCGCCCTGCGCGACGCGGGGCGCACGGCGCAGGCGCTGGCTGCCTACGAGGACGTACGACAGCTCCTGGCAGAGCAGCTCGGGACGGATCCGGGGCCGGAACTGCGGGCGCTGCACGGGGAGTTGTTGAGCGCGGGAGACAGTCCCGCCGTGGCCGCACCCGCCCCTGCCGTTACGGTCGCCGACGACGCCCGTACCTCCGAGTCCCGCGCCCGCGGCAACCTCCGCGCCCGCCTCACCTCCTTCGTCGGCCGGGAGTCCGACATCGAGGCCATCCGTGATGACCTCGCGACCGCCCGGCTCGTCACCCTGCTCGGCCCCGGTGGGGCCGGGAAGACGCGGTTGTCGCAGGAGGCCGCCGAGAGTGTGCGGGACGTCGTCCGGGACGGGGTGTGGCTGGCCGAGCTCGCGCCCGTCGACGACCCGGACGCCGTACCGGAGGCCGTACTCACCGCCGTCGGCGCCCGCGAGACCGTGCTGTACGGCGCCGGGGCCGAGGCCATGCGGGCCGGATCCGACCGGCACGACGACCCCGTCGAGCGGCTCGCCGAGCACTGCGGCAAGCGGCGCATGCTGCTGATCCTCGACAACTGCGAACATGTCGTCGACGCCACCGCCCGGCTCGTCGAGGAGCTGCTGGAACGCTGCCCGGAGCTGACGGTACTGGCCACCAGTCGCGAGCCCCTCGGCGTACCGGGGGAGTTGCTGCGGCCCGTGGAGCCGCTGCCGGAGCCGTACGCGCTGCGGCTGCTCGCCGACCGGGGCGCCGCCGCCCGGCCGGGGTTCCGGATCGAGGACGATCCGGAGGCCGCGGCCGAGATCTGCCGACGCCTCGACGGTCTCCCCCTCGCCATCGAACTCGCAGCCGCCCGGCTGCGGATGCTCACGCCCCGGCAGATCGCCGACCGGCTGGACGACCGTTTTCTGCTCCTCACCTCCGGCAGCCGTACCGTCCTGCCCCGTCAGCAGACGCTCCGGGCCGTCGTCGACTGGTCCTGGGAGCTGCTGGACGAGGGCGAACGGGACGTGCTGCGCCGGCTGTCCGTCTTCGCCGGCGGCTGTGACCTCGCCGCCGCGGAGGCGGTCTGCGGGCCGGGCACGCTCGAAGCGCTCGGCTCGCTCGTCGACAAGTCCCTTGTCGTGGCGGCCCCTTCGGGCGACGGCGACATGCGTTACCGGCTTCTGGAGACCGTCGCCGAGTACGCGCGCGATCGGCTCGACGAGTCCGGGCGGCGGGCGGCGGCCGAGCGCGCGCATCTGACGTACTACCGGGAACTCGCCCGTACCACCGACCCGTTGCTGCGCGGTCACGGTCAACTCGCCGCCATCGAACGCCTGGAGCGCGAGAGCGAGAACATCCGCGCCGCTCTGCACCACGCCGTCGCCGTGGGTGAGGAGCAGGAGGCGCTGTGCCTCGTACTGTCGATGGCCGGGTACTGGCTGATGCGTGACCTGCGCATCGTCGCCCGCAACTGGTGCCGTGAGGTCCAGGGCCTCGGTCCCGACCCGTTCAGCGAGCCCGTGCGGCCCGTCGTCCCGCTGTGGGAGCGCTGCACGGCCACCCCGCCGCCGTGGACCGGCGAGGTCCTCGACGAGGCCCGGCGCCAGATGCACCTGATCCATCTCGCTTGCATGGACACCGAGTTGGATGCTTGGCAGACACCCGAGGCGCAGGCGAAGCTGCGGGCCATCGCCGGGACGTACGAGCCCCGGCTGCCGCAGGCGTGCCGTTTCCCCGGCTCGCTGTGGTTCTACGCCGTCATGCTCACCGGTGACATGGAGCGGGTGCGGACGATCCTCAACGCCGCCGTCGACACCTGCCGTGGCGTGCCCGGATACGAGTGGGACCTCGCCGCCAATCTGCAGACGCGCGCCAACCTGCTCGCCAACCGCACCGAATGGGAGGGCGACGCCACCCACGACGCCGACGAGTCGCTGGAGATCTACCGCCGCCTCGGCGACCTGTGGGGCACCGCCGAGGCGCTCTCGGCGCGCGGTGAGGCGCACGAGCGCAGGGGCGAGTACGGCAGGGCCGCCGCCGACTACCAAGCGGCCATCGAAAGCGCCGAACTCCTCGGTGCCCACGCCCAGATGGCCGTGCTCACCGCCCGGCTCGGCGGCGCGCTGATCGAGGCGGGTGAGGCCGAACGCGGCGAGCGCCTGGTGCGCGAGGTGATCGACCAGAGCATGGGCGGCGGCTCCGGGCAGGCAGGGATCTTCGCCCGGCTCATCCTCGCGGGCGTGCTCAGCATCACCGACCGGATCCCCGAGGCGCGCGAGCAACTCCGGCTGCTGCGCGAGGAGTTCAAGATCGCCCACTTCATCATCTTCGACGCGTACATCCTCGGCTCCGAGGCCTGGCTGGACGCGGTCGACGGCCGCTACCCGGAGTCCCTGGACACGATCAGCCGCGCACTGGAACGCGCCGAGGACCCGCTGTCCGAGGCCATCGCCCCGCAGATGCGCTCCACGTATCTGATGACCGCCGCGTACGCCCTCGCTCGCATCGACGGCGGCCGCCGCGCCCGTGACGCCGCCCGCTGCCTCGGCGCCGCCGACGCGCTGCGGCCGTCCCGGCACGTCTCGTCGTACCAGGAGCGCGAGGTGTACCAGCGGGCGGTGGAGCGCACGCGCGCCGTTCTCGGCGACGAGGCGTACGAGGTGGCGTACGCGGAGGGCGGCGGCCTCTCCTCCGTGGAGGCCGCCGCCCTGATCTGACGCCCGCCGGCGCGGGGCCGGGTGCGTCGACGTCAGCTCTTCGTACGGAACTTGTGGATGGCGACCGGTGCCATGACCGCCGTGAGGCCGGCCGACCAGGCCAGGGTCATCCACACGTCGTGCGCGGCCGGGCCGCCCACCATCAGTCCGCGTGCCGCGTCCGCGAGCGAGGACAGCGGGTTGTAGTCGGTGAAGTTCTGCAGCCAGCCCGGCATCGACTGGGTCGGCGCGAAGATCGACGAGCCGAACTGCAGCGGCATCAGCACCAGGAAACCCATGGCCTGCACGGACTGCGCGTTCTTCATGATCACGCCGAGCGTCAGGAACACCCACATCAGGGCCGAGCCGAAGACGGCGGACAGCCCCACGGAGGCGAGCAGACCGGCCCAGTTGGTGATGTCGAAGCCCACCAGAACACCGACGATCATCAGGACCACGGTCGCGAACAGCATCCGCATCAGTTCCACCGCGATCTTGGCGAACAGCACCGAGCCGCGCCCGATCGGCAGGGACCGGAAGCGGTCCATGACACCGGTGTTGAAGTCCTGGTTGAAGCCGGTGCCGACCCCCTGGGCCATGTTCATGCCCATCATGGCCATCAGGCCGGGCACGACGTACTGCACGTACGCCTCCTGGCCGCCGCCGAGCGACTGCCCGATGGAGCCGCCGAAGACGTACACGAACAGCAGCGTGAAGATGACCGGGAACAAGATGGCGTCGAACATCGACTCGGGGTCCTGCCTGATCCACAGCAGGTTGCGGCGGATCAGGGCACCGGTGTGCCGCACATGGGCACGCGGGCTGATCCGCGCATCACCCTTTACGTCCTTTATGGCATCGGTGGTGGTGATCGTGGCGGCACTCATACGGTGACCTCTTCGCGGGCGTCGGTGGGCACGGCGTCCTGCGGGGCGCTCGCGCGGTGGCCGGTGAGGGACAGGAACACCTCGTCCAGGCTGGGCAGTTCGGTGGTGATGGAGGCGAGCGTGATGCCCCGCGCGGTGACGGCGCCGACGATGGCGGTGAGCTGCTCGTCGCTGAGGACCGGGACGAGGAGGGTTCCGGTCTCGGTGTCCACGGTGGTGGTCGCGAGCCCGGTGATGCCCAGCTCGTCCAGCGCGGCGGCGAGCGGGCGCAGCTCAAGCGGGTCGGCCGGGCGGATCCGCAGGGAGCGGCCGCCGACCTTCGCCTTCAGGTCGTCGATGGCGCCGTTGGCGATGACCTTGCCGCGGTCCACGACGGTCAGCTCGGAGGCGAGCTGCTCGGCCTCCTCCATGTACTGGGTGGTGAGCAGTACGGTCACGCCGTCGCCGACCATGCGCTTGACCTCCGTCCACACCTCGTTGCGGGTGCGGGGGTCGAGGCCGGTGGTCGGTTCGTCGAGATACAGCACGGTCGGCCGGCCCATCATCGACGCGGCGAGGTCCAGCCGGCGGCGCATACCGCCGGAGTACGTGGCTGCCGGGCGCTTCGCCGCCTCGGTGAGCGAGAACCGCTCCAACAACTCGTCCGCGCGGGTCCTTGCCTCTTTGCGGGACAGGTCGAGCAGGCGGCCGATCATGTAGAGGTTCTCCCAGCCGGGGAGCTTCTCGTCGACGGAGGCGTACTGGCCGGTGAGCCCTATCACTCGGCGCAGCTGGCGGGGCTGGCGTACGACGTCGTAGCCGGCGACGGTCGCCTGGCCGGAGTCGGGCTGGATCAGGGTGGACAGGATCCGTACGAGGGTGGTCTTGCCGGCGCCGTTCGGCCCGAGCACGCCCATGACGGTGCCCTCGCGTACGTCCAGGTCCACGCCGTCCAGTGCCTTGGTCTCGCCGTAGTGCTTGACCAGCCCCCGAACGGTGACCGCACTGCGTGCGCGGCCGTTGGGGTTGTTGTCGATTCGCGTCATGCCGCCACGGTGTCAGGGGGCACTGACAAACCGCCGACAGCCCGCCTACAGGGGGCTGTCGGCGGTTTGTCGACTACGGGGGAGGTGGGTTGAGGTGCGTATCTCGACTGCGGGTCCGTCGTAGGTGGGGTTCCTTTCCCCAGCCCCGCCCCTTCCCGGCTGTATCAATTTGCGGCTCCGCCGCGTGGGGGGCTGCGCCCCCAGGCCCCCGCCAGGAGGTGGGGTGACATGTCGTGTCGCGGTTGCGGGTGCGTCGTGGCTGATCGCGCCCACGCGGCGGAGCCGCAAATCGATACAGCCCCGCGCCCCTGAAAAGCCTGCGGCTGCCCGCGCCCCCAGAAAAGTCCGCACCCTGAGCAAGTCCGCACCCCGAAGATCCCGGCGCCCCGGACAAGCCCGGGCCCCGGGAAAGCCCGCACCCCCGCCCCGACGACCCGCACTTGCCCTCCGGCGGGAGGGGTCGTGGGCCGGTGCGTCGTATGCCCGTCGCTTAGGTCCGGTCTCGGAGAACCCGCACCCTGTACCAGCCCAGGGCCGTATGCCGCACCCAACCCACCACCCCCGTAGGCGCCCCGCCCAACCGACGGAGTCACTCGCGGGGAGCGCCATCCTGCCAGCGAGGGTCCGCTTCCCATTCCACGTTGCGCTCGCGAGCGCGTTCCATCGCTTGGGAGGCCTCGGCTCGGCTCGCGTACGGGCCGAAGCGGTCTTTGCCGGGGCACTCGGGGCCCTCTTCGACCTTCTTGTGCTCCAGGCAGTAGTACCACTCGCCCGGTTTGCCGACCGTGCGCTTCTTGAACAGGGCCATGGCTACGGCTCCTTTCGCCAGGGTCATCGTCCCCCAGCGGGCGCTGGTTAGACTCGCTGGCATGTCTGGCCAGTCGCTGCTCGTACCAGGGGAGCTCTCTCCCACTCGTCCCGTCCCGGGAAACATCAGGCGTCCCGAGTACGTGGGCAAGCCCGCCCCCACGCCGTACAAGGGTCCGGAAGTGCAGACCCCCGAGACGGTCGAGGCCATGCGGATCGCCGGGCGGATCGCCGCGCGGGCGCTGGCCGAGGCCGCGAAGAAGATCGCGCCGGGGGTGACGACGGACGAGCTGGACCGGGTCGCCCACGAGTACATGTGCGACCACGGGGCCTACCCGTCCACGCTCGGCTACCGCGGCTTTCCCAAGTCCTTGTGCACTTCACTCAACGAGGTGATCTGTCACGGCATTCCGGACTCCACGGTGCTGCGGGACGGCGACATCATCAACCTCGATGTGACGGCGTACATCGGCGGAGTGCACGGCGACAACAACGCCACGTATCTCGTGGGCGAGGTGGACGACGAGTCGCGGCTGCTCGTCGAGCGCACCCGTGAATCCCTGACCCGCGCCATCAAGGCCGTCAAGCCCGGCCGGCAGATCAACATCATCGGGCGGGTCATCGAGTCGTACGCGAAGAGGTTCGGCTACGGGGTCGTACGAGACTTCACGGGGCACGGGATCAACTCATCGTTCCACTCCGGGCTGATCGTTCCGCACTACGACAACCCGAACGCGACCACGGTCATGCAGCCCGGGATGACCTTCACCATCGAGCCGATGCTCACGCTGGGCTCGTACGAGTACGACATGTGGGACGACGGGTGGACGGTCGTGACGAAGGACCGCAAGCGGACGGCTCAGTTCGAGCACACGCTGGTCGTCACGGACAGCGGGGCCGAGGTCCTTACGCTGCCCTAGCCCGTCGCCCAGCCGCGTCACAGCGTCAGAGCCGCCCGCTCCCTCCCCCGGGAGCGGGCGGCTTTTCATGTGGGTCTGGCATGTGGGTGTGGTGGTGATTCGGGGTAGGGTTTTACCGACAGGACGTCGGGAAATCTGTTGACTTAGGTAAGCCTAACCATAGAAGATGAGCCCGGCTCTCGTCTCCTCTTCGGCCCGGAGGTCCACATGAACTCGTCGAGTACACCGTTCTCGACGCTCATCCGTACCGCGTCGCACGAGCTGCACGGGGAAGCGCACGACTCGACGTTCATGAGCGACCTGCTGGGCGGCAGGCTCGGCGTGGATGCGTACACGCGGTACACCGAGCAGCTGTGGTTCGTCTACCGGGCGATCGAGGAGAGCGGGCGCGAGCTGGCCGACAACCCCGTGGCGGGACCGTTCATCCGGCCCGAGCTGATGCGACAGGCCGCCCTGGAGCGGGATCTCGCGCATCTGCGGGGCGCGGGGTGGCGCGAGAGCATCACAGCACTGCCCGCCACGGAGGAGTACACGGCCCGCATCAAGGAGTGCGCGCGTACGTGGCCCGGTGGGTACGTCGCGCATCACTACACCCGCTACCTCGGCGACCTCTCCGGCGGGCAGGTCCTCAGGAGCAGGGCGGAGACGACGTGGGGCTTCGCGCGCAAGGGGGACGGGGTGCGCTTCTATGTCTTCGAGGACATCAGCAACCCCGCCGCGTTCAAGCGGACCTATCGCGAACTGCTCGACCAGGTCCTCGCCGATGACCTGGAGAAGCAGCGGATCATCGCGGAGTGCAGGCAGGCGTTCACGTTGAACATCGGGGTGCTTCGGGCGCTGAGTGAGGAGTTCCGAGTGAGTGCGTGAGCGCTCCGCTGGGTGCATGGTTCGTCGTCTGCGGGTCCGTGGGGCTGGTCGCGCCCACGCGGCGGAGCCGCAAATGTCACAGCCCCGCGCCCCTGAAGGGGCGCCCGTTCCGGGACGCGTCCACACAAAGAGGCCCCGTAGCCCTCAGCGCTCCAGGAACACCCTGCCGCCCACCTCGACCCACCCCTCCGGCTGCGGTGCCGTGAGGATCTGTGAACCCGCGCCCTGGGTGATGTTCAGGGCGCGGCCCAGTTGATGGGTGAGCAGTAGGGCCGCCGCGCCCGTCGCCTCGTCTTCCTCTATGCCGTCGCCGCGCCCCGGGAAGGCACGAGCGCGGACACGGCCCGCGGCCTCGTCCTGCCAGGCCCAGGCGTACAGCCACTCCCCCGGCGGAGGCACCTCCAGCCCGTCCACCTCGGCAGCCGACCCGTACCGGCGCAACGTACGCGCCGGAGCCCACTCCGGACGCGCCTCGATCCAGCTGAACTCGCCGTCGAGGCGTGCGCCCACCACGCCCGCCGGAGTGACGAGTTCGGGTACGTCGAGGAGCCAGGCCGTGCCGACGCAGGGGTAGCCGGCGAAGGGCAGTCGCGCGCTGGGTGCGTAGATGTCGATGACCCCACGCTCGGGGTCATCGACGAACACCGTCTCGCTGAAGCCGAGTTGGGCCGCGAAGGCCTGGCGGTCGTCGCGTTCCGGCATCCGGGTGCCGTCGCGTACGACCGCCAGGGTGTTGCCGTGTCCTCCGCGGGGTCCGCAGAAGACACGTAGCACGTCGTAGTCAGTCACGCGGGCATTCAAGCACCCACCCGCGGCCGGCTGTCGATCAGCCCTGCTCACCGGCCCTGCGGCGACGTACCGCGAAGACCACGCCCGCACCCGCCGCGACCGTCACGGCGGCCACCGCGCCGAGGGCGCCGGCCGGGACGGAGGAGCCGGTGGCGGCCAGGCCGCCGGTTACCCCGCCACCGGTGGTGCCGCCCGTGGTGGAGCCCGTCGTGCCCGCGCCCGTGCCGCCGCTCGTGCCCGAGCCGGTGCCGGGGGACGGGGTGGCGGAAGCGCCCGGGTCGTCGGTCGTCGGAAGTTCGGCGTCCGCCGACAGGGCCACCGAGAGGTCCAGCGGGTCGAGTTCCTCGCCGGCATCGTAGAAGCCGCCGAAGGCGTCCGATCCCGCCGCCGTGATCTTGGCGGTGATGTCCGACAGCGTGATGACGTCGTCCTCGGCGACCAGGTCCGCCGACCCCGGCTGAAGGTCGGCGAGGACCACGTCGTCGGACTTCTCGCCGAGGCTGTTCACGTCGGCGGTCAGCGTGCCGGAGTCGCCGTCGATCTTCGCCTTGAGGTCGCTGAGGGTGAGGTCGAGTCCGTACGTCCCGTTCTCCTCATGGCCCTTGAAGTTCACGGACCCCTTGAAGGCGGCGGAGAGGGTGTCGGCCTCGGTGTCGTACGTACCGGAGCCGTCGACGAAGGTGAAGGCCCCGTTGCCGGAGGCCTGCGTCGCGCCGCCGGAGACGGTGACCTCGCCCTTGGCGATGCTGCCCACGACGTACTCACGGAAGGACTGCTTCACGCCCCAGCCGAGGGTGCCGTCAGCGATGTCGCCCTTCGTGGGTGCGGTGGAGGGCGGGGTGTCCGCGGGCGGCGTGGTCGACGGCGACGTGGGGTTGCCGGCCGTGGGAGGCGTGGTCGGGTCCTCCGTGGGAGGCGTGGTCGGGTCTTCGGTGGGAGGCGTGGTCGGGTCCTCCGTGGGAGGCGTCGTCGTGCCCTTGTTCTCGACCGTCAGCGGGTCTCCGGCCGCCCCCGTGTAGCTGGCGCTGCCGAAGGTGTCCGCGGCCTCCTTCGTGAGCTTGGTCGCCATGTTCTTCATGTCGCGGGTGACGGTGACGTCGGCGAGCGGTACGTCCTGCGTCGTCGCGGCGCCCTTCGTCACGTCCGCGGTGATCACGGCGTCCTTGCTGTCGAACTTCACGTCGGACAGGGTGAGTTCGAAGCCGTGTGCCGTGGACTGGATCTTCAGGCTGCCCTTGAAGCCCAGGTCGACCGTGTGGGCCTGGTCGTCATAGGTGCCGGTGCCCTCCACGAAGGTGAACGCCCCGTTGCCCGTCGCCTGCTTCGCACCCTCCGCGGGCGTGAAGCTGCCGGCCGCCATGCCGGTCACGTAGGTGCGGTACGACTCCTTGATGCCCCACGTCAACTCGTAGTCCTTGAGCGGGACTTCGGCGGCGGATGCGGTCGTCGCGACCAGTGCGGTGGCGCCGAAGGCGAGCGCGGTCGCTATGGCGCCCGCGAGGGCTATGGGACGGCGGCGGTCGGCTGCCATGGTCTCGGGTCTCCTCATGAGTGTTCTCCTGTGTCGGCGTCGGACGCCGGTCGCGTACGACGCCCTCGTACGACCATGAAGGCGGCGCCCACCGCGAGCAGCGAACCCACCGCGAGGCCGATCGGCAGCACGGGCACGTCCGAACTGCTCGACGTGGCCTCGGTCTTGGGCTCCGCGGACTCCTGGGCCGCGTCGGCCTTCGGCGAGGCCTCGGGGGTGGCCGACTGTGCGCTGCCCAGGTCGGGCAGTGCGGGAAGCTGCGCGCTGTCGGTCAGGGCGACGGCGAGGGAGACGGGGTCCATCGCCGTGCCCGCCTTGTACATCCCGCCGAAGGCCTTCGCGCCCTCGGCGGTCAGCTTCGCGGGCGCCTCCGTCAGCGCGGCGAGGCCGTCCTCGGGCTTGAAGTCCTTGGCCTCGAAGGTGACCAGCGGGACCTTCTTCTCTTCCGGTTCGGGGCCCGTCACATCGGCGTAGAGCGTGCCCTTGCCGTCCGCGACGGCCGCCTTGACCGCACTGAGCCGCAGGTCAAGACCGTGTTCCCCGGTGAAGTGCACCGCTCCGGTGAACGACGCGTCGAGGGTCTGCTTCTTCTCGTCGTACGTCCCCGAACCCTCGGGGAAGCGGTAGAGCGCGCCACCGTCCTGAGCGCCGCCGCTGAGTTCCCATTCGCCCTTCGCGATGTTCCCGGTGACGTACTCGCGAAAGGTCCGGCGTACGCCCCAGTCGACGGCGCCGTCCTTGATGGCGCCCGAAGTGCCCTGCGTCTCCTCGGACTTGGGCTTCGACTTCGTCGGGGAGGGGATGGCGGACGGCTTCGCGGCGGAGGCCGCCCGCACGTCGGCGGAGAGGCTCACCGGGTCGAGGGCCGTGCCCGCTTCGTAGTACCCGGCAAAGGACTTGGCGCCCTCGGCGGTCAACGTGGCGGGCAGGTTGCTGAGTTGGACCGCGTTGCCGCCGCCCCTCATGTCGATCCCGCCGAGAGCGAGGGAGGCGAAGGGCACCTGTGAGGACGTCGTGACCCTGCCGGTGTCCCTGGCCTTGCTGACGATGTCGACGTGGAGCGTGCCGCTGTTGCCGGAGATACGGACCGTGGGGCGGCTGATCGTGAGGTCGAGCTGGTTGGTTCCGTCGTCCTTCTTGTGCCCGACGAAGTGGACTCCGCCGGAGAAGGAGGAGTTGAAGGCGCCCGAGGAACCGTCGTACGTCCCCGTCGCCGAGTGGAAGCGGAACTGGCTGGCGCCGGCCGTGGCCGCACCGCCCGTGAGGGAGAAACTCCCGTTCGCGATGGGCCCGGTGACGTAGCTCTGGAAGGACGACTTGATGCCCCAGTCGAGCCGGCCGCCCTGTACTGCGCGGCTCTCCGCGTGGGCGGCCTGGGCCGGGAGCAGGGCTCCGAGAACGGCGGCGCACAGCACGGTCATCAGGGCACGTAGGCGCGCGGGCATGGAAGGTCCTCCGGGTGCGGCAGCCGGTAGCGAGCAAAGGTAAGGCTAACCTAAGCTTGCGGGCCAGGTGCCGGAAGTGGACCGAGAGGAATGAAGAGGACCGTGCAACGCTTGCGCACAAGACTGGCGGGCGCACTGCTGTCCGCCCTCGCCCTCACCGTCGCCGGATGCTCAGGCTCCGCAGAAGGCTCGGGCACACCAACTGCCAAGGAACCAGGGCAGGTTGAGAAGGCCGCCAACCGGGTCGAGCCGATCGAGGACACCCCGAAGCCCCAACTGCCCGTCACCGTCCGCTCCGCCGACGGCAAGAGCATCACCGTCCGGAAAGCCGAGCGCGTCGTTCCGCTCTCCGGCAGCCTCAGCGAGATCGTCTTCACCCTCGGCCTCGGCAAGAGCGTCGTCGCCCGCGACATCACCGCCACCTTCGAGCAGGCGAAGAAGCTGCCGGTGGTCACCCGCAACCACGACGTCTCCGCCGAGAGCGTCCTGTCCCTCAAGCCCGACCTCGTGCTCGCCGAGTCGACCACCGGCCCCGACGAGGCCATGGACCAGATCCGCGACGCGGGCATCCCCATCCTGGTCGTCGCCCCGGCCAAAGGCCTGGACGACGTGGGCCCGCGGATCGAGGCGGTGGCCGACGCCCTCGGCGTACCGGCCGCCGGGGATGAGCTGGCGCAGCGCTCCGAACAGCGGATCGCCGCCGTGCGCAAGGAAGTTCCGGACGGCGACAAGCCGCGCGTCGCGTTCCTCTACCTCCGCGGCTCCGCCTCCGTCTATCTGATCGGCGGCAAGGGATCGGGCGCCACCTCGCTGCTCGAAGCGGCGGGAGCGGTGGACGCCGGGGCCGAGTCGGGCCTGGAAAAGGACTTCACGGCGATCACCACGGAGGCCCTCGCGCAGGCCGCGCCCGACGCGATCCTCGTGATGTCCAAGGGCCTCGAGTCCGTCGGCGGCATCGACGGGCTCGTGAAGATCCCCGGCATCGCACAGACCCCGGCCGGCATGGAGCGACGGGTCGTCTCGATCGAGGACGGCGTACTCCTCAACTACGGGCCGCGTACGGACGAGGTACTGAAGTCGCTGGTCGGCCAGTTGTACGGGGACGCCGAGTGACCGTGACGGACAAGGGGGCGGCACCCGGCGCCAAGACCCCGGCCCATGAGGCGCCGCCCGCCGGCGACCTCCCCGCAAGACCCCGCCGCGGCACGCCCTGGCTGCTCACCGCCGCCATGACCGCCCTCCTCGTCCTGCTCACCCTCACCTCCGCGGGGCTCGGCGCGTACGACATCTCCCCCGGCGACGTCCTCACCTCCATCGCCCACCGCGCGGGCCTCGGCGGCAGCGAACTCTCGCGCGTCCCCGAGTCCGTCCTGTGGAACGTCCGCTTCCCGCGCATCGTCCTCGCGCTGCTCATCGGCGCCTCGCTGGGCTGCGCGGGCGCGCTGATGCAGGGCGTGTTCGGCAACCCCCTCGCAGAACCGGGCGTCATCGGTGTCTCCTCGGGCGCGGCGGTCGGCGCGGTCGCCGCGATCTCGCTCGGCCTGAACTTCCTCGGCAACTGGACCATCCCGGCCTTCGCCTTCGTGACGGGCCTCGGCACGGTCCTGCTGGTGTACGCGATGTCGCGCTCGGGCGGGCGTACGGAGGTGGTGACGCTGATCCTCACGGGCATCGCGGTGAACGCCTTCACGGGCGCGCTGATCGGCCTGTTCATCTTCTTCGCCGACACGGCGGCGGTGAACCAGATCACCTTCTGGCAGCTCGGTTCGCTCTCCGCGGCGACCTGGCCGAAGGTGCTCGCGGTACTGCCGTGCGCGGCCCTCGGACTGGCCGTCGCGCCGTTGTACGCACGGAAGCTGGACCTCCTCTCGCTCGGTGAACGCCCGGCCCGGCACCTGGGCGTGGACGTCGAACGGCTGCGGATCGTCCTCGTCCTGGTCATCGCGCTGCTGACGGCCGCCGCGGTGTCGGTCTCCGGGATCATCGGCTTTGTGGGCCTGGTCATCCCGCATCTGCTGCGGATGGCGGCCGGTCCCGGCCACCGTTTCCTCCTGCCGGGCAGTGCGCTCGGCGGTGCGGTGGTCCTGCTCGCGGGCGATCTCGCGGCCCGTACGGTCGCCGAGCCCGCCGAGCTGCCGCTCGGGGTGCTGACCGCGCTGTTCGGCAGCCCGTTCTTCTTCTGGCTGCTGCGCAGGACCCGTCGCAGGCAAGGGGGTTGGGCATGAACGGCATGAAGTGGCTCCGGTTGCCCGGCGCGAGGCCCACGCCTCCCGCCGCCGTGCACCCCGGCGACGTACTCGCCGAGACCGAGGCCCTGCACGTACGGCTCGGCATCCGCGAGGTGCTGTCCGGCGTGGACGTCACGGCCCGCGCGGGCGAAGTACTGGCGCTGGTCGGTCCCAACGGGGCGGGAAAATCAACCCTGTTGAGTGCGCTGGCCGCCGATCTCCCGGCCGCGGCAGGGCTCGTACGAGTCCATGGTCGCCCGGCTGCCGACTGGTCGGCGCATGAACTCGCCCTGCGCCGGGCCGTGTTGCCGCAGTCCGCGACACTCTCCTTCCCGTTCGCGGTCGAGGAGGTCGTACGGATGGGCCGGGCGCCCTGGGCCGGTACTGCGCTGGAGGACGAGGACGACCCGGCGGTGGCCGCGGCGATGGCGGCGACCGAGACATTGGACTTCGCGGCCCGCCCCTTCTCGGCGCTCAGCGGCGGCGAGCGGGCCAGGGTCGCGCTCGCCCGCGTGCTCGCCCAGCGCACCTCGCTCCTGCTCCTCGACGAGCCGACCGCGGCCCTGGACCTGCGCCACCAGGAACTGGTGCTGTGCATCTGCCGGGAACGGGCCCTCGCCGGGAACGCGGTGGTCGTCGTACTGCACGATCTGGGGCTCGCGGCGGCGTACGCGCACCGGGTGGTGATCCTGTCCGCCGGGCGGGCTGTGGCCGACGGGCCGCCGGCCGAGATCTTCACGGACCGGCTGCTGTCGGACGTCTACCGGCAGCCGGTCGAGGTCTTCCCGCATCCGCGCAGCGGGGAGGTCCTCATTACTCCGCGACGGGGTTCTTGACCCGTCTTTGACCGTTTCGTGGGGTGCGGATTGAGCCACCGTGATGCGGCCGTGTCGGTACGTCATACATGAGAGCTGAATCACTGGACGGGCAGGGGGCACTGAGGTAAGCCTCAGATAAGTTAGGGCAGCCTCACCTCGGAGTCTTTGGCTCCTCTGTGCACTTCCCTTGAGTTTCCTTGGAGTCCGTATGCGCGCCGTCCGCCTCTCCGTCGTCAGCGCCGCCGCCACCGCGGCGGCGCTGACCGCCGTCACGGGCTGTACCGAGAAGAGCGACGCCACCGCGGGCGACGAGGGCGTCATCGCGGTGACCGCCACCGACACCAAGTGCGAGGTGTCCAAAAAGGAGTTCCCGGCCGGGCACGTCGAGATCGCCGTGGAGAACAAGGGCTCCAAGGTCACCGAGGTCTATCTGCTCTTCCCGGACGACCGGATCGTCACCGAGCGCGAGAACATCGGTCCCGGCACCAGCCAGAAGGTCACCGCCGAGGTGAAGGCGGGCGACTACCGGATCGCCTGCAAGCCGGGCATGAAGGGCAAGGGCATACGCCAGGACGTCACCGCCACGGGCGGCGGCAAGGTCGCCGAGCGCGACCCGCGCCTGGACAAGGCCGTCGCCGACTACCGGGCGTACGCGCAGCAGCAGGCCGACGAGACGCTGCCCAAGGCGAAGGTCTTCGCCGAGGCGGTCAAGGCCGGCGACATCGAGGGCGCGAAGAAGGCGTACGCCGACTCGCGCATCGGCTGGGAGCGCACCGAGCCGGTCGCCGAGTCCTTCGGTGACATCGACCCGAAGGTCGACCTGCGCGAGGACGGTCTGGAGGAGGGCCAGGACCTGGAGAAGGACTGGACCGGCTGGCACCGCCTGGAGCGCTCGCTCTGGCAGGACAAGAAGCTCACCGACCGCGACTCCGAGCTCGCCGACCAGCTGATCACGGACCTGACGGACTGGCAGAAGCGCGTCGGCAGGGCCGAGATCACCCCGACCTCGATGGGCAACGGCGCCAAGGAACTCCTCGACGAGGTCGCCACCGGCAAGGTCACCGGCGAGGAGGAGCGTTACTCGCACACCGACCTGGTCGACTTCAAAGCGAACGTCGAGGGCGCCGAGAAGTCGTACGAGCTGCTGAAGCCGGTCGCCTCGGAGAACGACGCGGCGCTGACGAAGGAGCTCGACACGCAGTTCGCGGCGCTGAACACGCTGCTGGACAAGTACCGCGCGGACAAGAACTCCTACGAGTTCACCTCGTACGACAAGGTCGGCAAGGCCGACCGCAAGGAGCTCTCGGACGCGGTGAACGCGCTCGCCGAGCCGCTGTCCAAGCTCGCCGCCGCCGTCGTGAAGTAAGAGGGCCCCTCGCCATGACGGACACCACGAACAGCACGGACACAACGAACACAACGGAAGCCACGGGCCAGACCGACGAGAGCGACGGGGCCGCCGAGGCACGGGACTCCAGCTCCCGTACTCCGTCCCGGCGTTCACTGATCGGCTGGGGCGGTGCCGGGCTCGCGCTCGGGGCCGCCGCGGCCGGCGGTGCGGTGGCGATGACCCGTACGGGCGACGACGCCGAGCCGACAGCGGCCGAGTCGGGCGCCGCGGTCGCCTTTCACGGCGTGCACCAGGCGGGCATCGCCACACCGGTGCAGGACCGGCTGCACTTCGCCGCCTTCGAGGTGAAGACCGAGGACCGGGCCGAGTTCGTCCAGCTGCTGAAGGACTGGACGGCCGCGGCGCGCCGGATGACCGCCGGGCAGGCGGTCGGCGAGGGCGCGTACGGCGGTCTGGCCGAGGCGCCGCCGGACGACACCGGTGAGGCGCTGGGCCTCAAGCCGTCGCGGCTGACGCTGACGATCGGCTTCGGGCCGTCCCTGTTCGGGAAGTTCGGGCTGGAGAGTGAGCGGCCCGAAGCCCTCGTGGACCTGCCGAAGTTCGCCGGCGACAACCTCGACAAGAACCGCAGCGGCGGCGATCTGTGCATCCAGGCCTGCGCGGACGATCCGCAGGTCGCCGTGCACGCGGTCCGCAACCTCGCCCGGATCGGCTTCGGCAAGGTCGTCGTCCGCTGGTCCCAACTGGGGTTCGGCAAGACCTCGTCGACGACTCCGGAGGAACAGACCCCCCGCAACCTCATGGGGTTCAAGGACGGCACCCGCAATATCGCGGGGACGGAGACGGACCGGCTCAAGAAGTTCGTGTGGGTGGACTCGGAGGGGCCGTCCTGGATGACCGGCGGCTCGTACCTGGTGGCGCGGCGCATCCGCATGAACGTCGAGACCTGGGACCGTACTTCGCTCCAGGAGCAGGAGGACATCTTCGGCCGCGACAAGGGCGAAGGCGCTCCGGTGGGCAAGGCGAAGGAGCGGGACGAGCCGTTCCTGAAGGCGATGAAGCCCGACGCGCATGTCCGGCTCGCGCACCCCGACTCCAACAACGGGGCGACACTCCTGCGCCGCGGCTACTCCTTCACCGACGGCACGGACGGGCTCGGCCGCCTGGACGCGGGGCTGTTCTTCCTCGCGTACCAGCGTGACGTGCGCCAGGGCTTCATCCCGGTGCAGCGCAGTCTGGCGATCGACCCGCTCAACGAGTACATCCAGCATGTGGGTTCGGCGATCTTCGCGATCCCGCCGGGCGTCCGGGACACGGGCGACTGGTGGGGGCGGGCGCTGTTCTCCGAGGAGGCGTAGACCGTGTTTGCCAACTACCTGATCGGGCTGCGCGAAGGGCTGGAAGCCAGCCTCGTCGTCTGCATCCTGATCGCCTACCTGGTGAAGACGGACCGCCGGGATGCTCTGAAGCCCATCTGGATCGGCATCGGCGTCGCCGTCGGCATCTCCCTCGGCTTCGGCTTCGCGCTCGAATTCGGCTCGCAGGAGCTGACGTTCAAGGCGCAGGAGGCGCTCGGCGGTTCGCTGTCGATCCTCGCGGTGGTCCTGGTGACGTGGATGGTCTTCTGGATGCGGCGTACGGCCCGTCATCTGAAGGCAGAGCTGCACGGCAAGTTGGACGCAGCGCTGCAGATGGGCACGGGCGCGCTGGTCGCGACCGCGTTCTTGGCGGTGGGCCGCGAAGGCCTGGAGACGGCGCTGTTCGTGTGGGCGTCGGTGCACGCGGCGAACGACGGGACACCACGCCCGCTGATCGGCGTGGCCCTGGGCCTGGCGACCGCGGTCGTCCTCGGCTGGCTGTTCTACCGCGGTGCCCTGCGCATCAACCTCGCCAAGTTCTTCACCTGGACGGGCGGCATGCTGGTGATCGTGGCCGCAGGCGTCCTCGCATATGGCTTCCACGACCTCCAGGAGGCCGAGTTCCTGCCCGGCCTGGCGAACAAGGCCTTCGACATCAGCACCACCATCCCGCCGGACAGCTGGTACGGGACGCTCCTGAAGGGCATCTTCAACTTCCAGCCCGACCCGACTGTCCTCCAAGTCATCGCGTGGTCCCTGTACTTGGTGCCGACGCTCGCCCTCTTCCTGTCACCGATGCGGCTCGGCGGCGGGCCGGTGAAGACGCCCGCTCCGGTGCGCGAGAAGGTCGAGGAGGCCTGAGGTCCGCCCTTGTACGTGATCCCGTTACGTGATCCCGTGTGCGGCGCGTTTCCCGGCCCCGATAAGGTTCGCCTCCGGGAAGGGGTAGGTGAGGACGAACCGATGAAGACGCCGCAGACACTTCGCAGGTGGGGCCGGCTGAGCACGTCGGCGGCAGCGGTCACCGTGCTGTCGGTGACGGCGAGCGGGTGCATGGTGGTGCACGGGGAGCGGGAGATCCTCCCGGGGGCCACGAAGACCGAGGCCGCACGTGCCCTCAAGGACTTCACGGCCGCCTACAACGACGCCAACGCGGCCAACGACCAGGCCCTGGACTCCGACCGGGTCACCGGCCCGCTCGCCGACATCGACGGCGCCAAGCTCAGGGCGGGCGCGAAGAACCAGCCGGGCGGCAATCCCGACTATGCGCCGCTGAAGCTGACGGACACCGAGTTCACCATCCCCGAGAAGGCGGGCTGGCCGCGCTGGTTCGTCGCCGACTCGAAGGCCAACAAGGGCGCCGACAACACCCGTTGGCTGATGGTCTTCACCCGGGGTGGCGCAAACGAGGTGTGGGAGGTGTCGTATCTGACGATCCTCGCCGCCGACGACGTACCGGAGTTCAAGAAGGACAAGGACGGCTGGGCCGAGCCGGTCACCGCGAACGCCGGGGATCTGGCCGTACCGCCGCAGGACCTGGCCGAGACGTACGCGACGTACCTGCAGGACGGCGGCGCCGCCTTCGCACCGGGCCCGCACACCTCCGCGTGGCGGGACGCCCGCCAGAAGAACGCGGAGAAGCCGGGCCTGGTCCGCCAGTACCTCGACGAGCCACTGACCTCCGGCGACTACGCCCCCCTCGGCCTGCGCACCACGGACGGCAGCGCCCTGGTCTTCTTCACCACCCGCCACTACGAGAAGCAGACGGCGGCCCAGGGCGTCCCCCTGAACGTCTCCGACGCGAACGTGAAGGCCCTGATGACGGGCGAGGCCAAGCAGTCGATCACGCTGGAGTCGGTGTCGAACCAGGCGGTACTGGACCCGGGGCCGGGCGCGGCGGATCAGAAGGTGGAGTTCTTGGCGAGGATTCAGGGGCTGACGGGGGCGAAGGGCGAGTAAAGGGCGCCCTTCGGAGCGTGGGGCGCGGTGAGGCGCAGGCTTTTGCTTTTAGGGGCGCGGGGCTGTGACATTTGCGGCTCCGCCGCGTGGGCGCGACCAGCCACAACGAACCCGCAGACGAATCACGCGCCCCGCGGAGCGGCTGGCGTCAGCCCCGAAGGGGCCACGCCGCCAACTGCTCAGGCTCAGCGCCGACGAACCGCGCACACTCGTCCGTGAGGAACTCAAGCAGCGTCAGCGGGTCCGGGAGCGGGTGTTCGGGTCCGCGTACCCAGGCGACCGTCAGGTCACCGGGAAGCTGCGCGGGCGGCACGAGGACGTACGACCCACGGCAGTGCCACCGCAGCCCGGGGTGCTCGTCCATCGTCTCGGGGTGGCAGTCCAGCTCGCAGGGCCACCACTCGTCCTCCTCCTCGGGCGTACCGCGGGTCGCCGTGAAGAAGAGCATCCGGTCGCCGCCGGACTCGGCGACGGGTCCGACGTCGATGCCGGAGGCGAGCAGCCGCTCCAGGGCCTTGCGGCCGGCGTCCAGGGGTACGTCGAGTACGTCGTGGACCATGCCCGTCGCGGTGATGAAGTTGGCCTGCGGCTGGTGCCGGGCCCAGCGCTCGATCTGCGCGCGGTCGGTCGTGGACTGGGTCTGCCAGGCGAACGACACGGGATGCCGGGCGGGGGTGGGACAGCCGACGCGGTCGCAGGAGCACCGGTAGCCGGAAGGGTGGGCGGCGGGCGCGAGCGGCAGCCCGGCGCGGGCGGCGGCGAGGAGCAGATCCTCACGGCTGGTGTCGTCGGCGGCGTCGGTCATCGAGGGACGTCGGCGCCCGCGCAGCCACTGGGAGATCCTGCCCTGCCCGCCCGAACGGCGGCCGAACTCTGCGCTCATCTATCCCTCGCCTCGCTGTTGTGCGGACAGCGTGTTGCGGACAGCATGCCTCATGCTCCCACCATCGTGCGGCACGGGGTGCCGAAGCACCCGTCCTGGGGTGGGTGGGGCGATGCGTACGCGACACAGGGATC
Source organism: Streptomyces yerevanensis (assembly GCF_000716805.1). Lineage (NCBI taxonomy): Bacteria > Bacillati > Actinomycetota > Actinomycetes > Kitasatosporales > Streptomycetaceae > Streptomyces > Streptomyces yerevanensis. The sequence goes on from NZ_JNWJ01000040.1 coordinate 166,688, forward strand.
GGGTGCTATCGCGCACTTTGAAGGCATTTACGTACCTCATTTACGTGCCTTCAGTGTCACCCTGGTCACAATCGGAGCTCAACGCGCCGCTCAGCGTGCCGATCAGTGCGGCGCGCAGTGCATCGCTCAGCGCGGGGCGAGGCCGTGGAGGGCGTAGTCGACGAGTGTGTCCGTGTACTCGTACGTGATGGGGCCCGTGTACTGGAGCCAGCGCTGGGCGAGCGGCGAGACGAAGAGCTCCAAGGCGATGCGCGGGTCGATTTCGGGGCGTACGGCGCCCTGGTCCTGGGCGGAGCGCAGGCGCTTCACGTACAGCTGGAGCTGGGGTTCGAGGAGCTTGCCGACGAACTCCCTGCCGAGCTGCTCGTTGACGACCCCTTCGGCTGCCAGCGCGCGCGAGGGGACCTCGAACTTGGGGTCGAGCAGCTCATCGACGGTGGCCCGCAGGACCTGCTTGAGGTCGGCCTCCAGATCGCCGGTATCCGGGATCTCGTACTCGGCCGCTTCCCCGATGACCTCGGGCCGGTGCGCAGCCTCCGCCGCCTGGGCACTCAGGTCGATGAACGCCTCGAGCAGGACGTCGGCCTTCGATGACCACCACCGGTAGATCGTCTGCTTGCCGACGCCGGCGCGGGCGGCGATGCCCTCGATGGTGGTCTTCGGATAGCCGACCTCGCTGACGAGGGCGAGGGCGGCGTCGTAGATGGCACGCCGGGATCGCTCGCTGCGGCGGGTGGAGTCGGGGGCGGGCTTCGTCCGGGACGGAGGCTGGGCCTGGGGCTGCTGGGTGGATTTCTGGACCATGGGCGCAATTTATCAGGTTGACAAGACGGTTCGTCTCGCCTGACAGTGGGGAAGCTTTAGCGAGACGGCTCGACTCGTCTCGACAAGCCTTCCCGCACCCATGACCAAGGAGCCCAAGATGGCCCGATCCGGATCCGGAAACATGCTCGGAGTAGGCGGCACCCGCAGCAAGCTGAGCCGCAAGGCACTGCGCGGCGGCGACCGTGGCGCCCGAACCGGCGGACGACTCGACCCGCAGGCCCAGAAACGGGAGCTGCTGCGCAAGCTCCAAGAAGAACGCGCGGCACGGAACGCCTCCGAGAAGGAGACGACTTGACCTGACTTCGTGAACGTGTGACGCCGGGAGGCCGGAGCTACGCGCCCGCAGGGGGCCACGCGTCGCCCCAGTCCGTGTTGCGGGCCGCCCGGTAGAGCGGACCATGGCGCTTCGTCACCGTCTCACGGTGCAGGTACTCCTCGGTCTCGCAGAGGTCGAGGAGGACTTGGCCCTTGCGGATCTGGGGCTTGCGGATGACGCGGGAGGGGGCCGGGGTGACCGGGAAGCGGGCGGCGGCTACGTAGCTGAACTTCTCGTCCTCGTAGGGCAGGGAGCCGCCCTTGACCTGCCGGTGCAGGGAGGAACGGCTGACCCGGGCCGAGAAGTGGCACCAGTCCTGGCCGGGGGCGATGGGGCAGGTCGCGCTGTGGGGGCAGGGGGCCGCGATGTGGAAGCCGGCGTCGATGAGGCGGTCGCGGGCCTCGATGACGCGGGTGTAGCCGTCGGGGGTGCCGGGCTCGACGATCACGACGGCCTGGCCGGAGGCTGCGGCGGTGTCGACGACGGCGGCGCGGTCGTCCTCGGTCAGCTCGCCGAGGACGTACGAGACAGTCACGAGATCAGTGCTCTCGATCGTGAGCGCCGCTCCGATACGAGAGCGCTGCCACTCGGCGGCTTTCAACTCCGGGTTGGCGGCGGCGATTTCGCGCCCGAGCGCCAGCGCGGGCTCGGCCCAGTCGAGCACGGTGACCGCCCTCTCCCCCGCCCAGGTGGCGTTGACGGCCCAGGTCGCCGCCCCGGTCCCGCCGCCGACGTCCACATGACTACCGGGCACCCACCCGGGCACCGCCTCCGCGAAGGCCTCCAGCGCCGAGCACACCGCCTCGAACGTCGCCGGCATCCGGTACGCCGCATACGCGACCACATCGGAACGATCCCGCAACACCGGTGCGTCCGTCGGCGTCCGTCCCCGATAGTTCGTGATCAGCCGCTCGACCGCCTGAGCGGCCCTCTTCGGCGGCAATCCGTCGACCAGCCCGGCCAGGGCGGTGCGCAGGGAGTCATCAGGGGACAGTGGGACGTTCACACGGTGATTCTAAGGTTGAGGGCACTACGACGACCGAGAACAGTCCGGGAAGGACCGACACATGATCATCTTTGGCACCAAGGGATACCTCTACCAGCTCGCGATACTGACGTTCATGTGCGGCAGCTGCGGCAACCCCGCGGCGCACACACTCAAGAAGCGCGTCACGAAGTTCACGCTGTTCTTCGTGCCGCTGTTCCCGTTCTCGACGAAGTACATGACGCAGTGCACCTTCTGCGGCGCGGAGATGAAGATCACCAAGGAGCAGGCGGAGCAACTGCAGGCACAGGGCACGAACGGGCCCGGCGGCCAGGCATATGGACAGGGGCAGCCCCAACAGCAGCAGCCGTACCAGTCCTGAGGAGCCGAAGAAGCCGAAGGAGCCGAGCGGACTCGGACAGACCGCTCAGCCTTCCTCGCCCTTCAGCAGGTCCGCATAACCCCGCGCCCGCTCTGACGCGTTGCGGTGCCAGTCGGACAGGGTGCGGTGTTCTTCCGCGAGGGAGGGTTCGGCGGTGGCGAGCTGGTCGTAGATGGTGGCTATCTCGTCGTGGACCGCGGCGATGGCGAGGCGGTTGGTGCGTACCGCTTTCGCGTGGCCGCGGTGGGCGGCGATCACCAGGGGGTCGCCGGTGGGTGAGGCCGCGGGACCCTGGGCATGCAGGGTGCCGTACTCGTCGTTGAGCTTCGTGGCCCGCGCGTCCAGGTCCATGCGGCGGGTGTGCAGGGCCAGGCCGCGGGTGCGCAGGCTGGCCTCGTAGGCGTGGGAGCCGGGAAAGCGGACCGCGTCCAGGCCTGAGGTGACCGCGTGCGGACGGTCCGGGCGCAGGGCGGCGTAGCGGGCGTCCGCTTCCGCCGCCACTTCGAGTGTCTTCAGATCCGGCGGGAGGGCGCTGCGCCCGGTGGCCGCCCAGGCGTGGACGTCGCGGTACCACTTCTCGTGGGCGGACTGCCGGGTGATGCCGGCGGCCTCGCCGATCTGGTACCAGGTGGTGCCGCGTTCGCGTTCGGCGACCACCGCCTCGCGTACCACGTCCTCCGTACGGCGCTGGAGCCGCAGCGCGGTGCGCAGCAGGTCGCCGGGCTCCGGGTCCGGCTCGACCGGTACGGCATCCAGGACGGCGTCGGCCAGTTGACGGAGGGTCAGGGCCAGGGCGACTCGGGACTCGTCCCGGGGCGACAGCCTGTGGAGCTCGGGTGCGGCCGGAGCGGAGGACGCGTCCGCGGCATCGTTCATGCCGTCAGGCTAACCCTGACATCTCGCTGCTGAGAGGGAGTTGGCGCGGCCCCGGCCTCTCAGCTCAGGAGCACCGCTCACTGGTCAGAGCATGGTTCGCGCACAAGAGCACCGCTCACCGAAAAGAGCGCCGATCACACTCGAGAGCGCCGCTTCCCTCAGAGCTCCTCTCCCCCGGAGCTGTTGCGCGAAATTGTGACACTTACACATGTAAGTGTCACAATTTCGCGCAACAGCCCTGCCCCCCACCCCTCACATCC
>NZ_JNWJ01000041.1:0-74686 GCF_000716805.1 Streptomyces yerevanensis
CGTGCAGTAACCGCACTGGAAGGCGTCCTCGTCGATGAACGCCTGCTGCAGCGGGTGCAGTTCGTCGCCGTCGGCCAGGCCCTCGATCGTGGTGACCTCAGCACCTTCCAAACGGGCCGCCAGGGTCAGGCAGGAGTTGACGCGCCGGTTGTCGACCAGGACGGTGCACGCACCACAGGCCCCGGCGTTGCAGCCCTTCTTGGAGCCGGTCAGGTCCAGGTGCTCGCGCAGCAGATCCAGCAGCGAGGTGCGGTTGTCGACCGTGACGGTTCGCCGAGAGCCGTTCACCGTCAGCGAGACGCGGCTGGAGGGTGCGGCCTCGCCGGCTTCCGCATCGTCCGCATTGATGAAATCCGACCCGGCGATGAAGCCGCCGACGACGACGGCACCACCGACGGCAGTGGTCGTGGCGATGAAAGTGCGTCGGGTCGGCGCTGTCGGGGACCCGGTGGACTCGGTGGAGTCGGTGGGGGGCGGAACGTCTGTATCGGTGAACTCAGTGGAAGACATACATACGCTTTCGGACTCGGCGGGCGGGGGCTCCTGGCCTGCGCAGCGGCAGGAACGGGGCGAATCCCGTGACGTCATCACCACCGGGCGCTGAGAAATTCGCACGTGCTGCGAGGCCCGCGGTCGGTCACGCCGGGCAGTCTTGCATCGTCGGCATCAGTTGTGGGAGGGAGAGTTTTCTCCCTGGATGTTCTTCTCTCAAGGGGTATTCGGCTCTGTTTCCCGAGAGAGGAAACCGCTGAACGCAAGCACGACAGTGTGGGGCGGTGATCAGCGGACGGGAAAGATGCAGGATTCACGAATTTCGCGGCTGCTGACGCACGCGTCGAATTGTCAGCTCCCGGTCCGACAGAAACGGTGAGACATGTCGGTGAGACGTGTCAGGGCGCGTCGGACGCACGTGCGGCCGGCTGAGCCGTCCAGGACGAGAGCAGACGCAGGCTGTCGTGCGATGCCGTACCGGGTTCGGCGGTCCAGATCACCAGTTGCTGCTCGGCGTCGGTGGTGGAGATGAAGCTGTCCCAGTCGAGGGTGATCTCCCCGACGAGCGGATGCCGCAGGGTCTTTGTTCCCACGCTCAGCGCCGTGGCGTGCTCGGCACCCCACCATCGCCGGAAGTCGGCGTCAGCCACAGACAGTTCACCCACCAGTTCGACGAGCTGCGCGTCTCCAGGGCACTTGGCGCCCTCCATCCGCAACTGCGTGACGCAGGCATGGGCAACGCGCTCCCACTCCGGGTACAGCGCCCTCACGGCGGGCTCGGTGAAGAGGAGCCGGATGAAGTTCCGCTTCTTTCCCGGCATTTGGGAGAAGTCGGTGAACAGGGCGGCGGCCAACGGGTTCCAGGCGAGGATGTCCATGTACCGCCCCAGCACCAGCGCTGGGGTGAACGGGATGCCGTCCAGGAACCGTCGCACCTGGGGCTGAACTTTCTGCGCCGGCCGCCGGCAGACCTTGACCCCCACCTTGCCGGCCAGCGCGAACAGGTGATCCCGCTGTTCGTCGTTCAGATGCAGGACGCGGACGAGCGTCGCGAGCACGGCCGCCGACGGCCCTACGCGTCCCTGCTCCAGGCGGGTGTAGTGAAGACTGCTGAGCCCGGCCAGCCGGGCGACCTCGTCCCGCCGCAGACCGGGCACTCTCCGTGGCGCGCCGGTCTCCGGCAGCCCGACCGTGCGCGGACTCAACTCCGCTCGCCGGGCTTTGAGGAATTCACCCAGCTTCTTCAAATGTACGCTGCTTTCCATGCAAGTAACTGTCGCATGAAACCATCAAATTATGAGGGGGTCGAATTTATCCCAGGAAACCTTTCCGCCCGGTCATTCGCGCCGCCTCGTGGACCGCCGACGACTGTCAGCCGAGTGATCACTCGCTGAAGTGGCGATCCGCTGCCGACAGTTCACGGACGAGAGCAGCCTACTGCGGATGGCGCCGTTGTCACGGTGGGAAGGGGGGAGAGTTTTCTCCCTGGATGATGTGCTCCCAGGATGGAACCCTCCCCTTTTGCGGGTACGCGCGACAGTGGCAAGCTCATTGGCGCGACCGGAGAGCGGCTCTGGAGATCAGCTCCGGAGATCAGCTCCTGTCACCGGAAAACACTCCACCGATGAGTCGCCCCCAGCCCGCCGGTTTCTTTTCCGGACGCCATCGAAATGACGTCATCGAAAGGCATCATGCGCGCAACCATCATTCACGCCCCTGGCGACATCCGGGTCGAGGACGTCCCCGCACCCGGGATCGTCAACCCGACCGACGCGATCATCCGTACCGCCGTCACCTGCGTGTGCGGCTCGGACCTGTGGCCCTACCGCGGCATCGAGCCCGTCGACGAACCCCACCCGATGGGACACGAGTACGTCGGCATCGTCGAGGAAGTCGGCAGCGAGGTCGCCAACGTCAAGCCCGGCCAGTTCGTGGTCGGCTCCTTCGCCACCTCGGACAACACCTGCCCGAACTGCCAGGCGGGCTACCAGTCCAACTGCGCTCGCCGCGAGTTCATGAGCACCTGTCAGGCCGAGTACGTCCGTATCCCCAACGCGCACGGCACACTCGTAGCCACCCCCGAGCTGCCCGCCGACGATGTCGTGCCCAGCCTGCTCGCCGTGTCCGACGTGATGGGCACCGGCTGGTACGCCGCCGTCGCCGCGGAGGTCAGGCCCGGCTCCACAGCCGTCGTCGTCGGAGACGGCGCGGTCGGCCTGTGCGGCGTCATCGCCGCCAAGGAACTCGGGGCCGAGCGCATCATCGCGATGAGCCGGCACGAGCCCCGGCAGAAGCTGGCCCTCGAGTTCGGCGCCACCGACATCGTCACCGAGCGCGGCGAAGAAGGCATCGCCCGCGTGAAGGAGCTGACGAACGGTGTCGGCGCCGACTCCGTACTGGAATGCGTCGGCACCCCCGAAGCCATGCAGCAGGCCCTGCGCTCCACCCGGCCCGGCGGCAACGTCGGCTTCGTCGGCGTCCCCCACGACGTGGCGATCGACGGCCAGGAGCTGTTCTTCTCCCACGTCGGCCTGCGCGGCGGCCCGGCCCCCGTGCGCGACTACCTGCCCGACCTCATCGACCGCGTCCTTACCGGCCGCATCAACCCCGGCAAGGTCTTCGACCTCACCCTCCCCCTGGAGCAGGTCGCCGAGGGCTACCAGGCGATGGACGAGCGCCGCGCCATCAAGACCCTCCTCACGCCCTGACCCGACCCGGGGGCCGGACCCCGTCGGCGTCCAGCCCTCGCCACTCACTCACCACACCCACTCACTCAAGGGCCCACCATGACCACGTTCGCCCTCATAGGCGCCGGCCCCGGTCTCGGGCTGGCCACCGCCCGCCGCTTCGGAACCGCCGGGCACACCGTCGCCCTGATTTCCCGCAACGCCGAGAAGCTGGACGAACTGACTGCCGAACTCGCCCGCGACGGCATCCAGGCCCGCGGTTTCACCGCCGACGTCCTCGACATCGAGTCACTGAACGAAGCCCTGTACGCGGCCGCGGCCGCCCTGGGGACCATTGAGATCCTCCAGTACAGCCCCGTGCCCCGAGCCGACTTCATGAAGCCGGTCCTCGACACCGGCGCGGACGACCTCGACGCGCCGCTGTCCTTCTCTGCCAAAGGCCCCGTCGCGGCCGTGAACGCCGTCCTGCCCGGTATGCGCAACCTCGGCCGCGGCACCCTGCTGTTCGTCAACGGCGCCAGCGCCGTACGCCCGAACCCCGCCGTGGCCGGCACCTCCATCGCCTTCGCCGCCGAGAGCGCCTACGCCCGCATGCTCCACGACGCCCTCGCCCCGGAGAACATCCACGCCGCGCAGCTGATCGTCCCAGGAGCCATCCGGCCCGACGCCGAACACAGCAGCCCCGAGGTCCTCGCCGGGCGCCTGTACGACATCCACCTCAAGCGCGACGCCTTCCGTCACTACGCCGAACCCCTCCCTGACTGAACCCCCTGCACATCCCCTCCCCTGGACGCCCGTGATCCTGGGCCGCCCTCCCGCCCAACTCCCGCCAGGACACCCCGACATGAACATCCGGCTCGCCATCGACGGCACCCCCGTCGACGCCACCCTGAACGACAGCGCGGCGGCCAGGGACTTCGCCGCCCAGCTTCCGCTCACCCTGAACCTCACCGACTTCCACCAGGCCGAGAAGATCGCCGACCTGCCTCGCCGACTGTCCACCTCCGGCGCCCCGGATGGGGCCGCCCCCCGCGCCGGCGACCTCGCCTACTACGCGCCGTGGGGCAATCTCGCCGTCTTCTACCGCGGCGGTTCCCACGCCACCGGCCTGATCATCATCGGTCACATGGCAGACAGCGGCATCAAGCAACTCTCCGGGGCCGACGAGGTCAACGTCACCATCGAAGAGGCCTCCCGGTAGCGGCAGTCGCCGGCGGGTTCACCGCAGCTCGTCCACGTAACGGTCCGTCCCGGGCACCGTGGGGATGAACGGTGCGACGAACTGCACGTCGCCCAGCCCCGAAGCCGCCACTGCCGTGTCCAGGTCCGCGAAGTGGTCGAGCCAGTGGTCGCGGGGATCATGCTGGAGGAACCACAACAGGGTCAGCCGGGTCCCGACCCCCTCAACCTGCTTGACGTAGGTCATCCGGTCCAGGGGCAACGGCGTCGGCGTGAAGACGGTCACCATGGCCGCGGGCGAGCCCGCCAGCCGTTTCGGAAGGTGGTCGTCGCGCAGCCACGCGAGCAGTTCGCCGCGGCTGCCGGGGGAGTCGGCGTCGATGACCTGGACGACGAGCCCGGCGAAGGGGTGGTCGAGGGCGTGGATGTCACGCGGCCCGTGGTCGCCGTCGCGGTAGACGGTCACCGCGTGGTCCTGGAACGCGGTGAAGACGTGCGTACGGTCCTGGAAGACGCGGTGGTCGCGGTTGAGGCGTTTGTTGATGCCGACGGTCCACCGCATGTGGTCGGCGTAGCGGCCCGCGGTCATCCAGTAGGCGGATATGTAGCACCCTGCCGTCACCGGCTGCGCGACGGAGGAGGTCTGGGGGTAGCGCAGGAGTTGCAGGTCCCGCGTGGCGACCCAGCGACGTCCCGCGTACATCCACGGCATGGCCATCGCGCCCGCGATGTAGTGGTCGTCTTCGTACCAGCGATTGTACTCGCGCTCCCGGCCGGGATGCGGCTCGACCATGGTGATGAGCGCGTGCCCGAGGTCGGCTCCGTAGGGGCCGACGGCGGCCAGTTCGGCATACAGGTGGCTGCGGGTTTCGTCTGCGTGCGTCGCGTCGTCTGTCATGGGTCCGGTGTAGCTGATGGAGCGTCAGTTTGGGAGAGGCATCCCGTTCGACTTCGCCCGAAGTTCCGCGATCAGGTGCACCAGGCAAAAACGCAGCCCCCTCGGCTGGTGACGGCGTCCAGTCGAGAGGGCTCTTGCAGTGGTGCATATGGAGTTGGTCCGGCCAGTGGTGGCCGAGGGTCAGGGACCCTCAGGTCTCACTGCTTGACCGATGTCACGAAGACACTCCACGCCGCGGCCGGGAAGGCCAGGGTCGGGCCCTCGGGGGCCTTGGAGTCGCGGACGGCGAGAGCCGAGGTGGTGGGTGACTTGACCTCGACGCACGCGCTGTTCGGGGAGGAGTACGAGGACTTCGTCCAGGTCTTCGTGGCGCCTTGCAGAATTGCCATGTTCGCTCCGATGGTGAATCGCTGGCCGAGGTCACCGGGCCATTGGGGCCACAGCGCGGTTCGCGCCAACTTTGTTGATCGAGTGGCGTGATCGACGCTACTCGCCAACTTCCTCGTCCGGAGGAGCCGTTCACTCGTCTGGGTGGAATATGCCATCCAGACCTTCTGTTAAGGTGCGCCGAGGTCTACAATCTGCGCCCTTCAGTCCATGCGGTCTCCACGGGCGTACTGCTTCGCGATGTCGGCGATGATCTGACGCGACTGTTCGGGGTTGAGAGCCTGGGCCCGCAGATGCTCGTACATGAGGCTGTACTTCTGCACGTCCGGCGCCTTCTCCAGGTACAGGTCGCTGGTGACACCCTCGATGTACACCACGCTCGAATCGGCCGCGTCGGCGAACTCCAGGATCGCGTACTGCCCGGCAAGACCGGAGTGCGCGCCGACGTCGAACGGCAGTATCTGCACGGTGATGTGGGGGAGTTGGGCCATCTCGTTGAGGTGCTCCAACTGCTCGCGCATCACGTTGTTGTCGCCGACCACCCGGCGCAGCGAGGCCTCGTCCAGCACCACCCACAGGCGCAGCGGGTCCTTCTCGGCGTTGATGCGTTCCTGGCGCCGCAGCCGGACCTGGACGCGTTTCTCGATCTCGGCGTCCGAGGACTCGGGCGATCCGCCGCGGACGATGGCCTCGGCGTACGTGGGGGTCTGGAGCAGTCCGGTGACGATCTGGGGCTCGTAGACCCGCAGCGATTCGGCGTCCGTCTCCAGGCCGATGTAGACGCTGTACGGGATGTCCCCGAACGCGTGCCACCAGCCCTGCTGGCGCGAGGCCTTGGCCATTTCCATCAGGCCGTCGACCATTCTCTGGTCCTCGACCTCGTACACCCCGCACAGGTCACGGACGTCGCGCGGACTGATGCTGCGCCGTCCGTTCTCCAGGCGGCTGATCTTCGACTGGGAGACGAGCAGGCGCTCGGCGACCTCTTCGGCGGTCATGCCCTTGAGCTCGCGGAGCCGGCGCAGCTCCTGGCCCAGCCGGCGTCGCCTGACGGTGGGATTGACATTGGACGCCACGGGACGTGCACCTCCGGCTGCGTGCGGCCTGTACTTTGCGTGTCTGCTGTTGAGCAGATTGCCACCAAGGCGTGTGTCAGCGCTGGGAAACTGCGGATATGCGGTGGGTATGCGCCATGTTGCCGCCGCTCAAGCGCTCCGCTGGAAGTCCGGTGCGTCACCTGCGGGTCCGTTGTGGCTGGTGGTGCCCGGACGGCGGAGCCGCATATGTCACAGCCCCGCGCCCCTTGGGGGCGCTACGGAAGCGCACCGGACATGCGGCCGCGCGGGGCGGCGGGCCGTGTCGTCGTCCGGACGTACGGCCTGCCGCCCCGCGCGGCTCAGCGGCTCCCGAACCGGGTCTTGGGGACTTGCGGTGCGGCGCTGACGGTGTGCGCGTGGTGCTCTGTAGTGCCCTGCAGTTGTCGTGTGGTGCCTTGTGCCGTGGAACAGCGGTTCAGTGGGCCACGGCGCGCGCCATGGATCCGCGGCGCGGTTGCATCGGAACACCCCGTGTGGGTTCCGATGCGGGCCTGGCTCCGGCGGTGGCCTGACGGCCGGCCGTCGGGGCCGGGCTGCGGCGCGGCTGTGCGGCCACACCGTTCTGGACGTCCATCACGGCGTGCGCCACGAGTCCGCCCATGGGGTCGTGCCTGATCAGATCCCGGAGGCGGGAGCGCGAGGAGCGCCCTTCGTTCCCCGGGTAGAGGTGCTTGCCCAGGCCGACGGCGTGCGCCAGCGCGGCCAGTGCGGCGGTCCGCGGGTCCGGCGGTACGCCGGTGCGGATCGCACTGTCCAGCCGGGCCTTGATCTCCCGGCTGATCTCCGTGTCGGTCGCCTGATAGCGAGTCGTCGGGAGCACCCCGCACATCTGTCCCGCGACGGCATGGACCATGCCGCAGCGCTCCAGATGCGATAGGTACGTCTGGCGCAGCCCCAGTCGGGGCCCGCCGATCCAGTGAACGGCACGCACGGGAGCGCCACGCCTTCGCAGCAACTCCAACGCGCAGTCCAAAGTCGGATCTCCGGTCGGCCGTGGTACTACCACGGCGATACGATCCCCGTCTGGGGCTATCCGTCCGGCCAGCGCCAGCTCCACTAGCTGTGCTCCGGCCAGACCAAGGTCGAGCGACTGCGGCTGTGCGGTGGTACCCGTGGTCGGGTCCAGCGCCAGCAACAGAAGCTCCTCCGGAATCGTTCTGCGGCTCCTGCCCATCCATGCCTCCCCGCGTGGATGAATGACAGGGTGACCCCTCTCACAATGGTCTGTCGAGAGCGCGTGACCGGAATGTAGTGGAACCGGTAGGTATGTCGTTCTCGTCTACCGCAGGGGTTAAGCCCGCACACAGGACACTGGTGCATGGTTCGGACATCGGTTCCGGGCTTCTGTTGGCGGCTCTTCAAGGGTTCATGGTTCGGTTGGGCGCACGGTGAGTGGCGCATGGAGGAGGCATCGGTGGCGGGCGAGTCCCCCGACAGGTCGAAGCAGCACGAGTCGTCGGCAGAACCGACGTCGGGGAGTACGGCTCCGGTTCCGGGTCCTGCCTCCGGCTCCGGGGGCGGGTCCGACGCGCGTCCCGCGCCGGGTGCGGATCCGCGGCTCGCGGTGGCCCGCGAGGCGGTAGCGGCGGCGGTCCCGCCGCGCGAGCGACGGCGGGAGCGGGGGAGGGTGGACACGGCCACGGCGGTGTTCTCCACGCGCGGTATCGCGGACGTCTCGGTTTCGGACGTGTCGGCTTCGGGCGCCTCGGGTACGGAGGCTTCAGGTTCGGTTGCGTCGGATACGGCAGGGGCGGAGGGCTTGACTGCTGAGGGTTCCCCCGGGCGGGAGGACTCTGCGGCTGCTTCGGAAGCGGAGGACGCCGCGGAGTCCGGTGCGAACGGCTCCCAGTCGTCCCAGGGGGGTGACGCCCGGCTGCGGGACGCTGTGGCGGCTTGGGTCGCGGGGACGGGTGCCGGGGCTGAGGGCGCGGGCTCGGATTCGAGCTCAGGTGACCGTGAGTCGCGGGCAGAGGCGGAGAGTGACGGCGGCGTCGAGGGTGACGAGGACGCGGCGCCTTCGGCCGACGACGGTACGGCTCCGGAGGCGGAGGTCGACGCCGAGGAGGCGCGTACGGACTCCGAGGCAGACTCGGGTTCCGAGCCGGAGGATGCGGTCGCGGCGGAGGGCGCCTCCGGCACTGTGGAGGCGAAGGACGACCGGTCGGTGGGCGACGTCGAGGCCGAGGCCGCGGAGCCCCTGGGCGAGGAAACCCCGGCGGCCGGCGGTGGCTCTGATGCGGACGAGCCGGAGGCGGACGCCTCCTCCTCGGCGGTCGCCGACCAGGAGGCCGGTGCGGCAGTTGGCGGTGACGCCGAGGAGGACCACCCTGCGGGCAGCTCCGAGGCCGAGGCCGCGGAGGATGCCGAGCGGTCGGAGGTGAAGCCGGAGGACGGCGCCGACGCGCGGTCGGACGCCGGGCCCTCGGGCGATGACACCTCAGCGGGTAGCCGTGGTTCTGGTGCGGACGAGCCGGAGACGGACGCCGCCTCCGGCGCCGACGGAGATGCCTCCGGCGAGGATGTGTCCGCTGACGCGGAGGACGACGCCCCTGTGGGCGGCTCCGGTGCCGAGCCCTCGGCCGAAGACGCCGTGGCCGGTGGCCGTAGCGACGATGAGGACGAGTCGAAGGCGGACGCGACCCCCGGCGGCGGAGCCGCCTCGGCCGCCGCCCCGGGCACTGGCGCGGAGTCTGGCTCCAGCGTCGTTGTGGATGGTGCCACCGCTGACGCGGAGGACGACCACTCCGCGGGCGGCCACGACGCCGATCCCTCGGCCGAAGAGGCCCCGGCCCCTGGCCGTACCGCCGACGCGGACGAGCCGAAGGACGCCACCCCCAGCGGCGAAGCCGCTCCCGCCTCCGGCGCCGACGCGAAGCCCGAATCCGAGAGTGGCCGGGACGGCGGCGACGCGGGGTCCGGCTCCGCGACCGGCTCCGCGACCGGCCAAGACCCCGACCCGAAGCGCGACCCCCGTGTCAGCAGCGGAAACGTCCCGGCTGCCGAGCGGGATGACGAGGGCGAGCCCGAGCCCAGCTCAAGTGCTGGTGAGGACGAGCCCAAGCGTCCCGTCGACCAGCCCACCGCAACCTTCAAGGTGCGGGCGCCCGCTGTTGATCAGCCCACCACCACGCTCAAGGTGGGCGATGCCAAGCCGGACGAGAAGCCCGCCGGCACCGAGCCCGACGACAAGCCGGACGAGAAACCCACCACCCCCGAGCGTGACGCCGAGCGCACCAGCAAGTTCGTGGCGCTCAAGCCGCTCGACGAACCGGCTCCTCCCAAGGAGAAGCCGGCCGTTCCGCCCGCCGCCGAGACCGCTGCCATTCCGCAGGTCGGGCCGGAGCAGACCGCGCAGCAACCCCTGCCGCCCAGGCCGCCGATCGATCTGCTGGCGGAGTTGACGAACACGCCGCCGCCTCCGGAGACTCCGGTGCGGACAATCGTGCGGCGGGTCAAGATCTGGACGCCGCTGGCCATCCTGCTGGCCGTGGTGTTCGCGGTCGTGCAGGCGGTACGCCCCTTGCCGACGCCCACCCTCGCGCTGACGGCCGACGAGACGTACACCTTCGAGGGCGACAAGGTCACCCTGCCGTGGCCCGGCGAGGGCCAGGGCTGGATGGACGTCAACGGCGTCGGCACGGTCGACAACTTCGGCAAGCAGCAGCCCGTCGCCATCGGCTCGGTCGCCAAGGCCATGGTCGCGTACGTGATCCTCAAGGACCACCCGCTGAAGTCCGGCGAGGAGGGCAAGAACATCCCCGTCGACGCGAAGGCCGAGACGGAGGGCGGTTACGACAAGGACGGCGAGTCCACGCTCAACACCATCAAGGCGGGCGACACCCTCACCCAGCGGCAGGCCCTGGCCGCCATCATGATTCCGTCCGCGAACAACGTCGCGCGGCTGCTGGCCCGTTGGGACTCGGGCGGCGACGAGGCCGCGTTCGTCAAGAAGATGAACGACGCCGCCGCGGACCTCGGGATGAAGAACACGAAGTACACCGACCCCTCCGGCCTGAAGGAGACCACCGTCTCCACCGCCGAGGACCAGGTGAAGCTCGGCAACGAGCTGGTCCGGATGAAGGCGCTGACGGACATCACCAAGCTGCCCACCTGGAAGGACCCCTCGGGCAAGAAGTGGCAGAACTTCAACCGCCTCGTCCCGTACGACAACGCCATCGGCATCAAGACCGGCTCCACCACCAAGGCCGGCGGCAACCTGCTGTTCGCCGCCACCGAGGACGTGGACGGTGAGATCGTCACCGTCGTCGGCGCGATCCTCGGCCAGCACAAGCCGCCGATCATTGACACCGTCAACGCGGTCAGCAAGACCGCGATGGTCGCCGCCCAGGACGCGCTGACCTCGTCGAAGATCCTGAAGAAGGGCGACGTCGTCGGGTACGTGGACGACGGGTTCGGCGGCCGGGCCCGGGTCGTCGCCACGCAGGACGTCTCCGCGGTGGGCTGGGCCGGCAAGACCGTCGAGCTGACCTTGAGCGACGGCGGCACGGAGATTCCGCACGAGGCGAAGGCCGGGACCAAGGTCGGTGCCCTCATCGTCGGAGACGGTACGGGCGGCGCCGTCGAGGTGCCCGTCACGCTCCAGTCGGACCTCACCGAGCCGGGCTTCGACAAGAAGCTGACTCGTCTCGGCTGACCGCCGCACTTCGCGGCGGACGCCCCTTTCCGATCCATGTGGACCGGAAAGGGGCGTCCGCATGCGTGGACCGCCCGCCTTCGCCCCCGTCGACGTGCGCACCCAGCACACGGCGGACTTCACGGCGACCCTCCGCTTGGTGGACCTCGGGATCGTGCGGGTCGCGGCGGCGACGTCTCCCCCGCTGGAGGCGCACGGACGCCCCGGGCCCCGCCGGCCGCACCACTCCGGGTTCTACATGCTGGTCCTCAACCGGTCGGGTGACATCACTGTCGCAAACAAGCAACGCGCCGTGACGTTGGCGCCCGAGGTGCCTCGGTGGAGCAGCAGGAGAGCGTCCTTCAGGAATCATCGGTCTTGCAGTCCAGCGGCGTCTCGTGGGATGGGCCGCCGTATCTTGAGCTGATCCGGACATCGCCGGCCTCCTGGACCGTCAGACGCGTGAATTCACCCGCGTCGCTCAGACAACCCTTGTCCGCCCACAGCCACGGCGAGTAGGCGATCCGTACGGTGACCGCGCCGGGCTTCGGCATGCGGACGACCAGGTTGGCGCCGTCGGAGCTCACCATCGAGGCGGGCTTGTCGACCAGCGGGGTCGCGTTCTTCACCCGGTAGATCTTCCAGTTGGCGTCCTCCCACACCCTCTCCAGATACTCCGGCTCGCTGGTCACCAGAGCGTGCTCCAGTTTCGCGGGGCCGTCCGGTTCACCGTTGACGAGGACGACGAAGCCCACGGCCCATTGGGAGAGCCAGGCCCGGTAGGCCTCCGAGGAGAAGGCGCCCTCCGGCACCTTGGTTCCGCCGTGCCCCTCGTAGAACAGACGGCCGCGCTCGACGTCGGCCTGCCGGTTCCAGCCGCGGGCCATGTTGATGTAGGGCGCGAGGATGGCGGCCTCCCGGTGGTCGCGGGCAGGCACCACCTCGACGCGCGTTTCCTCGGCGCCCAGCTGCTTGAGCTCGGCCACGACACCGTCGGTCTTGACCGCCCACTCGGGCACCTTGGTGTTCGTGACGATGTCGGCGATCGTCTTGCCGGACAGCCAGGTCAGGGACAGGACCATGGCCGCCACGCAGACCACCTTCCGCCGCCGGGGCGTGAACCACGCGAGGGGCAGCCGGGCGGGCGGTGTGCCGCCCTCAGAGCTCCGAACAGAATGGGCGCCCGGCTCGCGACGCCTGGCACGCACGCTCGCCGCGTTGCCAAAAGGTCCTAGTAGCTCCGCTACGAGGACCTTCCGGCGCCTTGCGATCGCACGCACCAGACGCCGCGAGCTGATCGGACTCCCATTCTGTTCGGAGCTCTCAGCGCCCGAGCCGTTTCTGTCGGCCTCGCTCCGGTCGCCTTGATACATCGCGATGGCCAGCAGGGCCGCCGGGCCCGCCAACTCCAGAAGCCGCTCGACATTGGTGCCGATCGGCGTGGGCATCAGATAGCAGAGCACCACGCCGAGCGCGTAGACCGAGGCGCTGAACCGCAGCACCCGCCAGTGGCGTGGCGCCGTGAGCACGACCACCACGCACATCACGACCGGTGGCCATATGCGACTGAACGGCATGGGCTGCTCGCCCTCGAACGGGAACAGCAGCGTGGTGACGGCGACGACGACGACCGGCGGCACGACCAGCGTGGCCGCCCGGTCCCACTCGCGCGACAGCAGGTACGCGGCGCCGACCACCAGGAGGAACAGCCCGGATACGGGGCTCCCCATCGTGGACAGCGTCGCGCACACGACCGCCACGGCCAGATGCCGCTTGGTCCGCCCGCTCACCACCGCCAGCACGGCCCCCATGCCGAAGGCCGTGCCCAGCACGAATGTCGAGCGACCCGACACCACCTGGCACCACAGTGAGAGCGTCACCGCCAGCGCGGGCCACACCGGTCTGCGCACGCCCGTGCGCACGACGACCTCACCGGCCAGCCAGGAGGCCGCGAGCCCCGAGAGCATCGTGACGGGCACCACGCCCATCGCCGCCATCACGTACGGCGACATCACGCTGTAGTTCACAGCGTGCAGACCGCCGTACCAGAACAGGTTGTAGGCGGAGTCCGGGTACATCTTCGCGAACTCCGCCCACGCCACCTGCGCTGCCAGATCGCCGCCGCCAGTCGCGAAGACCGCCCACCACACGAAGTACAGCGGAAAGGCGCAGGCGGCGACCGAGAGCGGCACTCGGTGGCGCTCGTACCACGGCTCACGTGCCCGTGCCGGTTTGTCAGAGCGCAGGACAGGGCGGCGCGGGGTCAGCTCGGCAAAGGCCACTGAGGCTCTTCCGTTCCGTTCGACTCGTGCAGGCTGGTGTTGGCGTTCTGTTCGTGTAGACGCTAACCACCCGCTGACAGTTGGCCGACAGGGCCCATCCGATCTCCCGGTCCGTCGCTCTCCTCGGACACCTCGGAGAAGTAGACGACGAACGGCGCCCCCGACATCCCGCCGGAGGCCTCCGCCCGGCGACAAGGACAGTGCCCCCTGCCCCAGGGGGCAAGGTCAACCGGAGCCCGAATTCAACCGAGCCAACCGAGCCAACTGAGCTAACCGAGTCAACCGATGGCCTTCTCCACGGCCGCCGCGACCTCCGCCGACTCCGGCTCGGTCTGCGGCGAGAAACGGGCGACGACCGCGCCGTCCCGGCCGATCAGGAACTTCTCGAAGTTCCACCGGATGTCACCGGTGTGCCCCTCGGCGTCGGCGTGGCCGACCAGTCGTTCGTACAGCGAATGCCGTCCCTCCCCGTTCACCTCGACCTTCTCGGTCATCGGGAAGGTCACCCCGTACGTGGCCGAGCAGAACTCCGCGATCTCCTCCGAAGTCCCCGGCTCCTGCCCGAGGAACTGGTTGCACGGCACCCCGAGCACGGTGAAGCCCTTGTCCGCGTACTGCTCGTGCAGCCGCTCGAGGCCCGCGTACTGCGGAGTGAGCCCGCACTTGGAGGCCACGTTCACGATGAGTACGGCTTTGCCCTTGTACTGCCCGAGGTCGGCGGAGCCGCCCTGCAGGGCATTGATGTCGATGTCGTACACAGATACGGAAGACGCGTCGGAAGAAGTCATGTTCGGATGCTAACCGGGATCGATAAGGTCCCCGGCGTGACCACCGTGAATGGGATCTACGAGACACTCGACGACCGCTTCCGCACCGGGCGCTGCACGCTCGGGGACGCCCGGCTGGAGCGCCTGTACGACGACTGCCGCTGGGCGGAGGGCCCGCTGTACGTCCCCGCCTGGCGCCAGCTGATCTGGAGCGACATCCCCAACGACCGCCTCCTGCGCTGGGACGAGACGACGGGGACGGTGGGGGTCTTCCGGCTTCCGGCGGGGAACAGCAACGGCAACACCCTTGACCGGGAAGGCCGGCTGATCACCTGCGAGCAGGGCAACCGGCGGGTGACGCGAACGGAGCACGACGGCCGGGTGACCGTCCTCGCTTCCCACTACGAGGGCCGGTGCCTCAACAGCCCCAACGACGCCGCCGTACGCTCCGACGGCTCGATCTACTTCTCCGACCCGGACTTCGGCATCCTCACCGACTACGAGGGCCACCGGGCGGAGTCCGAGATCGGCGCGTGCAACGTGTACCGGCTGGACCCGGTGACAAGGGAGGTCCGCCTCGTCGCGGACGGCTTCGAGGGCCCGAACGGCGTGATCTTCTCGCCCGACGAACGGCGCCTGTACGTCTCCGACTCCCGGGCCGCCCGCATCCACGTCCACGAGGTACGCGACGACGGCACCCTGTCGCCCGGCGAGGTCTTCGCCGAGGGCAAGGACGGCGTCCACTTCGACAACATCCGCTTCGACGACGAGGGCCGCCTGTGGGCGGCCGCCCTCGACGACGGCGTCCACTGCTACGACCCCGACGGCACCCTCATCGGCCGCCTCCTGATCCCCGAGACGGTGTCCAACATCGCCTTCGGCGGCCCGAAGAACAACCGCATGTTCATCACGGCCACGACGTCGCTGTACTCGCTGGTGATGTCGGTGACGGGCGCACCGCGGCTCTGACGGGACGCCGAAGCCGCGCGGGCTCACGGAGAGCATGGGCCCGCGGGCGGTGTCGAGGGCTGGATCACGACGGGGCGAGGCGGTGGCGGAGGCCGGCTGTGAGCTGAGCGACCGCGTGGGTGTAGAGACCGGTCTGCAGGTCCTCGGAGGTGTTGCGGCGGGTGCGGAAGTGCAGGGAGGAGAAGAACCGCTCGTAGACCTCCCACGCGTCGCGGCGCGTCGCGAGGCTGTCCAGCGTCTCGTCGCAGGTGTCGGGGGCGTACCGCAGATAGCTCTCCAGCAACCGGCGGATCCTCGTACGGTCCAGCGGCAGATACCACGGCGGAGCCGGTACGTAGCCACCGATGTACGCCAGGTCCTTTGCCGGGTCGCCGATTTCGACCCATTCCCAGTCCACGTAACGTGGCGTGCCGGCGTCGTCGACCAGGATGTTGGGCACCACGAGGTCGCCGTGGATGAGGGTGAACCGCTCCAGGCGCCGGAAGGTGGGTTCCGCCGCCGCCACGAAGGCTTCCACGCGGGGGAGCAGCCGGCTGACCTCCGGATCGTCGACCACGTGCGGGAATGTCTCGCGCCACCAGGTGAGGCTGGTGGCGAACAGGTGGGTCAGTGACAGATACGTGGCTTGTTCCTCGGCCGGTGCGCCGACGTCACCGCACCGGTCGAAGGCCCTGGCGTGGAGCCTGCTCATCTGACGGGCGTGTGCGGCCAGAAGGCCGTCGTTCCACTCTGCGGGCTGGAACACCCGGCCGGAAACGTACCCGCACACCATGTAGGGAGACCCCAGAGGGTTGTCGTGTGCCTGTTCCAGCAGCACGGCCGAGGGGCCGATGCCGTCGGGAAGATGGGGGAGGGCGGCGAACTCCTTGCTCATCGGCCTGGGCAGGTCCTCGGGAGCCCGACGTGTGACCCGGACGACCAAGGAAGGACTTCCGTCGACGTCGAGGCGCCAGGCCGTATAGCTCTCTCCCTGTCCCAGCAACCGAACCCTGGTATCCCGTGGTGAAGGTGCCGGCGTCTGCTCGGGCAGGCCCAAGCGCCCGGGCTCAGTCTGCGCCAGATGCTCGATTCGAGCGGCCATGTCGTGCGCGGACTGCTCGCAGCTCACTGCGTCGGCTTCCTCGTCGACCTCGGTTCCTCTCCCCCAGCCCGTCCGGCGCGCTCGGACACCATGCCGGCGTAGGACTCGAGGCTACCGAGGACCGAGGACCAGAAACAGGTACTCAACTTGTTGTTCAGCTTCCAAGGTTGCGCGTTTATCTGCCGTGCCCCGCGTTCTCCCAGGGGCGGCCGCGGGCTGGGCTCAGCGAGCAGGAGAGCCCGGTAGTGATGCGGAGAGCCTGACGCCGGGTAAGGCAGGGTCGTTCAACGTGTGCGCTCTTCTTGAGATCGGCGGTAGGCGAGGACCGCCAGCGTCACAAGGCAGCCGATCAACACGGCCGTACAAGTGGACAGGAGTGGGTTGACCCAGCCGCTCACGAGTTCCTTCTGCTCGCCGTTGTCCCAGTAGCAGGTGGCGTGAAGCGGAAAGGTGCCGCTCTCGTAGCGGTCGAACTGGACGAGGGGGCGGCGGTCAAAGAAGTCGGGGCATGCGTGCGAGGGGAAGGCGAAGAAGACCTGGGACCAGCCGAGCAGGTAGCACAGGGTTCCCGTGGCGGTAGAAGCTTTGATCAGGCCCAGGAGACGCCGGCCCTTCTGGACACGCACGAAGGGCAGTCCGAAGCCCACAAAGAGCACTGCCAGGATCCAGGAATCCAACACCTTCCTTCCCCCTCTTGCTTCTGGCTGTTACGCCACACTGCTATCCAACCTGACTGGCGAGTGGGACTCGATGCCGGGACGGTGGAGGCTTGCGACGTGATGGGCTGGGCGGGTGTGTGGCAGGGTTCAGGAACCTGTGTGTGAAGACCGGCTCCCCGGATGACGAACCGAAACCGCCCCGACTCGGGCCCGGGGGGGTAGGGAGGCTGGTGCGCGAAATTGTGACACCTCAGCCAGAAGTGTCACAATTTCAGAAAGCAACCTCTGGGGGGACGGGGCCGACGGATGACCGCAGCGCTCAACTTGTGGTCAGGGCCGGGCACCTGTGATGTCAGTGGCGGCTGCCAGGATGACGTACATGACGATCAAGGATGTAATCCGGCACGAGGTGAGCGAGCAGCGGATCGAGCAGGCGCTGGAGGGCATCGAGGGGCGGATCATAAGCCGTTGGCACACGATGCAATACGACTGCTACTCCGACGCGGAGTTGCAAGCGATGCGTGACGACCTCCTCGACCATCTCGCCGCCCGCACGGTGGCGGACCCCCAACTCAGCACACCCCCGTCACGCATCGTCCTGCGCACTGCGGCGGAGTGCGCCCTGGGCTTCTTGGACCTCGGTTCCCATCCCGACGGCGACCAAGAGATCGTCTTTCCTCTCGTCGACGAGAGCATCAGCAGCGAGGACCTGGCCTTCGGGGACGTGGTGGAGCACGCATCCACCGCGAGGGACTGGCTGGATGCCTTCGCATTGGGCCTGATCAGCGGCATGGTGTGGGAGCGGGACCGTGTTGTCGGGCTGCTGCTGCGTGACCATGCGTCCACGATCCACGACGGGGTGCCGTACTCGAAGCTGGAGTCAAAGTCGGATCCGGCGGAACTGGCGGAGATGGACACCCTTGCCTGCTACCTGACCAAGGCCAGTGGACACCTGCCTCGGGACTGGCCGTCCGTGACGTTGTGCATGCCGGAGGTCGACGAGCGTCTCGATGGGGCGCTACGCCTGAATGCCCTCGGCGACTTGACGCCGGATCAGCAACTGCTGCGCGTGCTCTTGGAGGATGACCAGTCGGCCTTCGAACGGGCTCTGACACATCGTCTTGTCCAGCACCGGGAGAGCGCTCCCCCCGATGCGGCACCCCGCAGCCTGCTGCCGCAGAAGACCATCGCCCTGGCCGCACTCGCAGCCCAGGTACACGGCTGGACCTTGCGCGTCCAATCCGCCTACCTGCCCCAGGCCTTGCTGAGTGCCCCGGAAGGCGCGCCGACGGTCAGCAGATGAATCGGCGTCCTCACCACTGTCTGGCCTCACCACTGTCCGGGCGGAAGCCCCCGCAGTCTGCTCCGACGCAGGCCGAACGACAAGCTCAACTTCGAAGACCCGCTTTGACGAGAACCTCGCCCGCCGGCGTCCGGGAATAGAGCACCGACCGTCCCGCCCGCCGCCGTTGGACGAGCCCGGCGTCGAGCAGGACCTTCAGGTGGCGGCCGACGGAGCCGAGTGCGTGCCCCGTGACGGCCACCAACTGGCTCGTACTCAAAGGGGAGTCGAGAAGCACGAGTACGCCGGCCCGGGCGGGTCCGAGCAGCCGGTTGAGGCTCTCGGGCGCGGCGACCGGCTCGGCCCCGGCCAGCGCGCCCGAGCACGGGTACACGACCGCGTACCGGTGCGGATCCTCCCAGGAGACCCAGCCGCGCCGCTGGGGCGTGACCGGTACGAAGAAGAGCTCGGCGCCGGAGATCTCGCGCGGCGGATACTCGTGCAGGTTGACCTGGAGCCGGTTCTCGCCCAGCCAGCGCATGCCCGGCCGCATCGCGTCGAGCGCGGCGGCCCAGCCGCCCTGGCTCAACTGGACGGTACGGGCGACGACATCGGCTTCGAGTACGCGTCGCCGCCGGGCCCAGTAGGGGCGTACGGCTTCGGCCCAGACGTACTGGAGCAGGTCGGCGGCACGGGACGGCAGGTCGTCGCGGTCCTGGAGGATGCGCGGCAGCGGGCCGCCGCCCAGGGCGACGACGAGGTGGGCTCGGGCGGCTTCGGGGGACGTGTCCCGTACGCGCGCGACTTCCGCCGCAAAGTCCTCCGGCTCTCCGGTCGGGGTCGGCGCGAGGAAGTCGGCGGTCCACTCCTTGCCGAGACCGGCCCGCACGAGGGCGGCGGTGACGGGATCGGCGGCCAACCGCCTTCTGTACTCCGTGAGATGGGCATCGAGCCAGGTCCGCTCGCCGGGGTGCGCGGCCGCCCCCGCGTGCAGCGCCTTGAGACCGGCGAGGGTCTCGGCGAGCGGAGACAGCACGAAACGGCTCCCGGCGAGAGTGTCGGCGTTGACCTGCCACCAGCCCATGCCTGTCTGCCCGCCCTCCGCTCACCGTTGTTGTGGTTTCGCCTCAGTGCGAAACATTATCGGCCGGGATGCGGACGCTTCGAGACTCCGCTCATGCGCTCCTACCAATCCCTGTTCCGTACGCCGGAGTTCACGCCGCTGTTCCTGACCTCCCTGGTCAAAGGGGCCGCGCAGACGATGAGCGGTCTGGCCCTGGGCACCTTGGTGTACGCGGCCACCGACTCGCCCCTGCTCTCGGCGCTGAGCATGTTCGGCCCGTCCCTGGCCCAGGTCCTGGGCGCGACCACACTCCTGTCGGCGGCCGACCGGTTGCCTCCCCGGGCGACGATCACGGGCATCGCCCTGGCGTTCGCGGCGGGTACGGCGATCCTGGCGACGCCCGTGCCCCTGTGGGCGATCTTCGCCCTGATCCTGCTGCTGGGCCTGGTGGCCTCGCTGGGCGGAGGAGTCAGCTGGGGCCTGCTGAACGAGATCCTGCCCAAGAACGGCTATCTGCTGGGCCGTTCGGTCTTCAACATGGCGAACGGGCTCACGCAGATCACCGGGTACGCGACCGGCGGCGTCCTCGTCACGCTCCTGTCCCCGCGCGGCACCCTGCTCACGGCCGCGACGCTCTACCTCGCGGCAGCGATCACGGCCCGCCTCGGCCTGACCCGCCGCCCGCCCCGCGCGTCCGGCCGCCCCTCCGTGGCCGAGACCTGGCGTACGAACGCACGCCTGTGGTCGTACGCACCCCGCCGCAACGTCTACCTGCTCCTCTGGGTCCCCAACGGCCTGATCGTCGGCTGCGAGTCGCTGTACGTCCCGTACGCCCCCGACCACGCGGGTCTGCTCTTCGCCTGCGCGGCGCTGGGGATGTTCGTGGGGGACGTGACGGTGGGCCGCTTCCTTCCGTCTCGGGTGCGGCCCCGTTTCGGCGTCCCGCTGCTACTGCTGCTGGCTGCGCCGTACCTGCTGTTCGCTCTGCGGCCGGGGGTGCCGGTGGCGGCGGTTGTCGTGGCTGTGGCCTCTGTCGGCTTCGGCGCGAGCCTGGTCCAGCAGGAACAGCTGATGGCCCTCACCCCGCCCGAACTCAGCGGTCACGCCCTGGGGTTGCACTCCGCCGGGATGCTCACGATGCAGGGGGTGGCTGCCGGGCTGGCGGGGGCGGTGGCTCAACTGACGTCGGCGGGGGCGGCGATGGTGGTGATGGCCGTCGCGTCGATCGCGGTGACGGTTGCGTTGTCGGTGTCAGTCGCGGGTGAGCGTGAGGAACGACGTCCAAGCGGCGGGGGTCACGGTGAAGAGCGGGCCGTCGGGGGTCTTGGAGTCGCGGATGTGGATGGCTGAGGGGTGGGTGGCTACCTCGACGCAGTCGCCGCCCTCACTGCCGCTGTAGCTGGACTTCCGCCATGCGTAGGCGACTTCGAGGCAGTCGCCTCCCTCGTCGCCGCTGTAGGCCGACTTGAACCAGTGCAGTGCGCTGCTCATTGCTCTCCCAGCAGACGGTCCAACAGGCCCCTGGTGTCCTCGGTGTTGAGGGCCTGAGTCCGCAGCATCGCATACTTCTGAGCGAGGATCGCCACCTCGTCTGGATCACCGACCAACTGGCTGCCGCGTTGGGTTTCGCTGTAGGCGAGGCGCTGGTAATCGGGCGTCTCCAGCAGGACGAAGGGTCCGTCGAGGGCGGCGTGCATGGTGCGCCCGAACGGCAGGACCTGCAGGGCGAGTCCGGGCAGTTCGGCGTACTCACGCAGGCGCCGCAACTGCTCCACGTATACCTCCTTGCCGCCCAAGAAGTCCTGAAGCACCGCCTCCCAGATCACGAAGCTGGTGGTCGGCGGCACCTTGCGGTGCAGAATCTGCTGGCGCTCGATACGCGCCGCGACCTTCTGCTCGATCTCGTCCTCGTCGTAGACGGGAACGCGGCTGCGGAAGACCGCCCGAGCGTAAGCCGTCGTCTGCAACTGACCGGGCAACACCTGGTTCTGGTAGGAGGAGATCGCGATCGCCTGCTGCTCGTAGTCGACGAACTCCTCGGCGAAGCGCGGGATGAGGTCCACCTCGGGCATGTTGTCCACGGCCGCGGCCAACACCCCCTTCGTGTCAAGGATCTTGTCCAGCAGCTCCGCGAAGTCCTCCTTCAGCGGCCGTCTGCCCTGCTCGATCGACGCGATCGTCTCCTCGTCCACCCGTGCCCGCTCGGCGAGCGTGCGCTGGGTGAAACCGGCCGCCCGCCTCAGCACAGCCAACTGCGCGCCGACCATCTTCATCGCCGATGCGTTCTTGCGCGAACGCTTCCTGGAGTTCATACAGGTCCAACTCCCCACCGCGGTACGTACGTTCACTGCGACAGGTCCGTACAAGAAATCCGTACGAGCCCACGCACTGCTCCATCATGGACACAGAGCGTGACACTCGTCCTGTGAACAACGAAAACTCACCCGCTCCCCGCGAACGCTTCTACCGACGAGAACGCCAATCGATCCCGGCGGCAAGGGAGTTCACGAAGGCCGCGCTGAAGGACTGGGGCGTACCGGAAGCGACGTACGACGACGTCCTGCTGTGCGTCAGCGAGCTCACCACCAACGCCCTCCTCCACGGCGTACCTCCGGGCCGGGGCTTCCGGCTCTGCCTCCTCCCGTGCGGCGACGGAGCGCTCCGTGTGGAGGTCCACGACAGCGGCGACGGGGAGCCGCGCGTCGTGCCGTCTGCGGGAGAGTCGGGGCGCGGCCTGCTGCTCGTGTCGGCGGTGGCGGACAAGTGGGGCGTGGCCGAGCGGGACCCGGGGAAGATCGTCTGGTGTGAGTTCGGGCCCGCCATGCGGGAGGGCCGACCGTAGGTGCAGAAAGCGTAAAGGGTGCAACTGTTGCGCTGCCGTACCGCTCTACCTGTACGTGAACATGCGCATGCTCAAGGTCAACATGGCGCTCGCCGCGATGCTGCTCCTGTTCGTCACCGTGGCAGGCCTTCGCGCCGTGATCGACTCCGGTATGACCTGGAAGTACGACAAGGTCTTCGAAGAGACCGGCGAGCTGTACGACGTGATGGCGACCGCCGCCGCCGACATCTGGGTGGCGGGCGACAGCTTCCTCCTGCACGACGACGGCACCGGATGGCAGCGGCGTCCCATGCCGACGTCGTTCGGCAGCAGCCTCTTTGCCCATGTGCGCCTCGACGCTGTGGGCTCCAGCGGCATCCTGCTCACGGCGAGCATGGAGGAGGGGGAGGTGGAGGGGGAAGCGCCGCACATGGCCCGTTGGGACGGCACGCGCTGGACGGCGCTGCCCGAGCTGCCCGACGGCCACCCGGTGGCTGATGTGCGGGCTTTCGCAGCGGACGACATCTGGGTCCTCGATGGTGAGGCCGGTGCGTCCCACTGGGACGGCGCCCGCTGGACTGCCGTGGACCTGCCCGTCGCCGTCACCTCACTCGACGGCGTCGCGTCCGACGACCTGTGGGCGGTCGGCTACGACTACCCGCACGGTCCTGACGAGGGTCCGGGGTTTCCGGGCGCCCAGCCCGCCACCGTGCACTGGGACGGCCGCGCCTGGAAGCCCGTACCGACGCCGGAGTACCACTACGCAGTCCCGGCGCCCGAGCAGCTGGCCTACTTCACCGAGGTCGTCGCGCTGGCGAAGGACGACATACGTGTCTACGGCGACCACACCTCCCTCCCCGAGGACGACGAACCGGACCCCGCCCCGGAGGCCCTCCGGGTGCGCTGGAACGGCAGCGGTTGGATCAAGTTGCCGAACTCGAAGGGAGCGTGTTCCGATCGCGACCGCTGGGTCCGCGACGGTGAGCACGGGGTGGTCCTCAGCGCCGGCCGGTACCTCACCGCGGGCGGCAACTGCGAAGGGATCTCGCTGTCAGAGCTGCCGAGCGCCGACTGGATCGAGGCCGGTTCACAGCAGTCGCTCCGGCTGAACGCCATCACGGCGGTGCCGGGGACCGACAAGATCCTCGGCGTCGGCTCCGCCGAAGCTGCCCATGACGGCAGTTCCACGAGCAGATCGGTGATCGTCAGCCTGAAGCGCAGCCCTTAGCGCGCCACGAACTGCGTGAGGATCGCCTGGACTTCGTAGATGTCGACGCCCTTGGTGAAGGTCTTCTCGATCGGGGCGGGGGTGCCGGAGATCCAGATCTTCAGTTCGGCGTCGAGGTCGAAGTGGCCGGCGGTCTCGACGGAGAAGTGGGTGATGCTGCGGTACGGGACGGAGTGGTACTCCGTCTTCTTGCCGGTGATGCCCTGCTTGTCGATGAGGATGAGGCGGCGGTCGGTGAAGAGGATGGTGTCGCGGATCAGCAGGTAAGCGGCGTACACCTGCTCGTCCTGCCCGAGCAGTCGCGCGTAGTCGTGCTGGGCCTTCGCCGGGTCGACGGTGTGGGCGTTTCCGAACAGTGCCATGTGAAGTCTCCCCTGAATGGGCCGAGTTGCGCGCTTTTCTCACTGTAGGACCGACGGCCTGCCTCCGACGGTTGAGCGGGGCGCCTGTGGGGAGGGTGAGGAGCCGCCTCCGGGACCCGTCCCGGACTTCTCCGCTGACGCTGTGTGTCTGGCCGGCACGTGAGCGAGGGGAGCGCGGGACATGGATGCCATGTGGGTGGTTGCTGCTGTCATGGGGGTGCAGATGGTGGCCGTGCTGGTGCTTCCCAGTGACGGGCAGGCCGGGCTGAAGGCGTTCCTGGCCGGCGTCTCCCTGCTCTTCGGTGAGGCGATTCTCGTCGGCGGTGTGGACGGCGAGATCCTTGTCGCTGCCATGGTGTTGCTCTCGGGAGGACTGTTGTTCCTCGCGGAGCTGGGGGCGCGTCGCAACAGTCCACTGGTCTCGCTGCTGTGGATGGTCACCGGAGGCAGCGGCATGGCCCTGATCACGTGGCGGCGCGACGATCTGGTCGAGTGGATGGAGACCAACCGATCGCCGCTGGCCGTTGCCTGCCTGACCGTCGCGCTCCTCTTGGGCACGCAGGCCATGCGCCGCCAGCGGCTGCGGGAGACACGCTGACGCACACGGGGTCGCGTCCACAGACGTGGTGTACGGCGGACTGCCGAGGCCATCGCGGACAGAATCTGACCTAGATGCTCCCTATGGTCGTGCCATGACACAGACGCAGAAGACTCTTGTCACCGGCGCCACCGGAACCGTCGGCCGCCAGGTCGTCGCCGAACTGCTCGCCCGCGGCCACGCGGTCCGCGCCCTCACCCGGGATGCGGCGACGGCCGCACTTCCGGTCGGAGTCGAGGTCGTCCAGGGCGACCTGACCGAACCCGACAGCCTGATCCCGGCCCTGGAGGGCGTCACCGGTCTCCATCTGATCACCTTCGGCGGGCCCTACTTCGCCCCGCTGGAGACCGGCCCGCGGATCCTGGAGCTGGCCCGCGTGGCCGGCGTACGCCGGGTCACCGTGCTGCACGGTGGCGGGCCGTCCCTGCTGGAGGACGCCGTGCGGGCCGACGACGGTGTCGACTGGACCGTACTCATGCCGGTCGAGTTCATGGCCAACGCGCTGGAGTGGAGGGACGGGATCGTGGCCTCGGGTGAAGTCCGTGAGCCGTTCGTCTCCCGGCTGAGCGCCATGGTCCACGAGGGCGACATCGGCGCCGTCGCCGCGGTCGCGCTCACCGAGGAGGGGCACGGGGGCCAGGAGTACGTGATCACCGGCCCTGAGCTGCTGACCGTCGGTGACAAGGTGGCGAAGCTTGCCGCAGCCTGCGGCAGGGAGATCGCCCTGGTCGAGCTGACCGAGGAGCAGGCCGTCGCCCAGTGGCGGGCGGCGGGCCACCCGGACGACGTGATCGGCTTCCTGATCGAGGCGTACGGGAACACCCCGGAGGTGGGCCGTACGGTCGTCGACACCGTCGAGAAGGTCACCGGCCGCCCGGCCCGCACCTTCGGACAGTGGGCTGCGGAGCACGCGGACGCCTTCACGGCAACCGACCCCGCAGCCACGGCATAGCCCCGCGTAGTTCGTGGGACGGACGCGGAAGGACCCGCATCACCGGTGACGGCCGCGTCCGCGTCCGGGGCCGCCCTACGAAGCTGGGTGACTCCCGCTCTCGTGAACATCAACTGTTCGCATGGGCGCGACTCTCAATCTCGCGTCGAAACGACGTCGCTGCCCTGACACCGGTTGTCGATCGGCGGCGACACCGCCCGGTGTTGGCGGGGAGTGATATCGCTGAGAGATTGACGGCACGACGGTCCTCTGACGCAGTGCCTTGCAAGAGCGGGGCCACAAGCCGGCCAGCTGCGCGGACCCGGTGAGTCGCTGGGCGGAGCGTCATGTGACAAGCGAGTGCTGTCAACTCAGGGGCGAGGTGCTTTCTCGCCGTGCACGGTTGTGTATTCGGCTGCGAGCCAGGGTCCCAGGTGGTCGATGAGCATGCTGAGCACCGCCGGGTTTGCCGAGGGCGTGCGGCCAGTGGCCGCAGCGACGCGCATCTGCTCGACGCGGTCGGGGTAGTAGTGGCCGAATAGCTCGGCGGACTCGCTGAGGTCGCTCGTCCAGCCGCCCCAGCGAGGCATGATCAGCGTGAACCCTGTGCGGACGATGCGGCGGCCTACGACGCGGCTGAGGGTCTTGCGGTCGGCGTCCGTGGCGGCCTCTGCCGCTCGGGCGCGCCATCGCGGGAGCACCAGAGGGAGGTCGCCGTTCGTCTCGCGGGCGAGCAAGGATGTGGGGCGGTAGCGGGGAAGCTGTTCGGCGAGGTCGTTGCCCAGCAGCGGGGTACACAGGCAGGCGACAAAAAAGCCGCCGTCATGGCGTTCGAGTTCGCTGAGAAGGGCGCGTACGCCGGACAGGAGGATGCCGACGCCGTTGATTTGGGCACAGGAACGGTCGAGAGCGGCCTCGATCGTCTTGGCGTCCGCTCGGTCGGCCTCAGTGGGCTCGTCGCGGAGGGCGAGAAGCAGGTCGAGGTCGGAGACACCGGGGATGGCGGCGCCGCGGGGAATGCTGCCGTAGAGGTAGGCGCTGTGCAGTCGTGTGCTGCCGAACATCTCGGTGATCTGAGCGCGGGAGGCATCGACGACAGCCGCGAAAGCTTCTGGCACGCAGCTCAGCGCACCTTCACGCGCGATCGTCCCGTCCTGGTTCAGTCCTCTTCCGCTCATGGAATCACTGTGCCTCCCGGCTTCGTATGCCGCCGAGTGGTTTTCCACGGCGATTACAGCGCCCGGACGATCCATCCTGCGCGGCATCCTCGAGACTTGACCCCTACTCAGGCATGACCAGCACCTTTCGCCAGGAGCATCCCGATGCTGCCCTGGCAAGTACCGCAGTGTTGTCGAGCTTTGGGCTCTGGCGCAGATCTTGGGGAGCGGTCGCGGTCGGTGAAGGACGTGTTCGATTCCTTGATGAGCGCCGGGATGCGCCGTGCGATCGTGGGCGGTGGATGGGCTTTCCGGCCGTGCATCGTCTATCTGGTGTCGTCGGGACTGTCCGCGAGGGATCCGCCTATCCAGAAGGGCAGTGCCTTTTGGTCTTTGCTCAGTGACCGTCGTATGGCGTTGACCAACTGCACCTGCGCTTGGGCGGGCGCTCTACTGGCCTGGGCGAACTCCTCCACGCTCAACGGATTGTGCAACGGGTCGCGTGCCGGGTCACGTGCCACCTGGTTCAGGAACGCGTTGATGGCCTTGCCGAAGTTGTCGATCTCCCCCGCGACGTCTGCGGGGGCGACAAGGCTGGCACGGGTCAGGGCTGCGCTCCACTCGCTCCAGTCGTAGTCCCAGCCCTGTCGGCCGGCATGGGCGCGGCTGATGGTCATCGTGAACTTGGCGTAGTGGCTGATCAGTTCCTCGTAGGCGATCAACTGCTTGTCCCGTAGCCACTGACGGTCCTGGGCACGGTGTGTGACGATGCCCCCGACCAGGACCCCGATCGTGGCGGACAGCGCTCCGGTGGCCGTTGTCACCAGTGTGTCCAGCAGTGCCACCCGAGGCCCCGCATCCCCTGTCGTGCGAACGTCAGCGGCTCGAACCTACTGGTGACCAACCTCCGGTGACAATGCCCAACCTGCGCCGGCGCAGGCAGCCGTCGCGGCGGGTCACGCGAGCAGGATCATCTTCTACACAGCCAACCCGGCGAGAGTGACCGCGTCATCACCTTCCGTTCAACATTTCCTTCCTCCGTTCGGGACCCCTCCCCGGCCGCCTGCGGGAGCATGGGGAACCTGTAAAGGGGGCAAGATGTCCTGGACGTACGGGAGTTGGGGGAGTGGGTCGGTATGAGTGGGTCCGAAGAGCCGTCGGGTGTCGGTGGCACGGGAGAGCTGTCGGGCAGCGGACCGGAGCCGGAGTCGACACCGCCGCCTTCGTCGCCTCCGCCGTCCGCGCCGCCACTACCTCCGTCGCCGCCCGAGCCAGCGCCGTCCGCGCCGCCTCCGCCGGACGTACCTCCGGCATCACCCGAGCCTGCGTCGTCCGCACCGGAAGCACCTCCGTTGCCGCCTGTGCCCCCGTCATCGCCCCTGCCCCCACTCCCCGGCGGTCCGCCGCCCGTCCCGCCGAACCCCGAGTGGCAGACCTACACGCTGGCGGCCGACGAGCCCGAGGACGCCGTGCCCCCGGACCCGTGGCGGGCCGCGGCGGCCGGGCTGTTCAACCTCTCCGGGCTCGGGCTCGGGTACGTGCTCCTGCGGCGCTGGCCGCTGGCCGCCCTGTGCTGGATCGCGACGGGCTGGCTGCTGGTGGCCGCGCTGCCCGCCGACCCGGACGGGGTGCCGGGCGGGGTGATATGGGCGTACGGCCTCGTACTGGTGCTGGCCGCGGTCCACGGGGCGTGGCTGGGGCGCCGTACGCGGATGACGCTGCCGGTGCGGCCGATGGTCGCCGCCGGGCTCGGGCTCGTGCTGCTCGCGGTGCCGGCCGGTAGCGCGGTGGGGTACGAGGCGGCGCGGGAAGAGGCGTACCAGCAGATGCTGCTCGACCGGCTCGCCAAGACGGACCGGCTGGTCACCGCCGCCTCGCGGCAGGGCGGCTTCGCCGAGGCCAAGGCGGACTACGAGCGGGCGCTGAAGGCCTACCGTGCGCTCGGTGACGACCATCCCGGCAGCCGGGCGGCAGGGCGCATCCCCGACCGCCTCGACCGGTACTACGCCGCCGTCGCCACGCCGTACCGCGAGAAGGAGTACTGCGAGGCCCTGGAACCGCTGCGGTATCTGTGGAAGCTGCCCGACACGATGGGCAAGCAGCGGCTCGGCTCCCTGACCGACTGGCCCGTCGAGCCCCTGCAGACCTCGCTCTACGAGTGCGGCATCACGAACCTCGGCTCCGCCGCCGCGACCGAAACGAAGGCGAACGGCGGCGAACTGACCGAACTCCTGCGTACGTTCCCCGACTCGGAGCCGGCTGCCAAGGTCGGACCGGCCGTCAGCGCGGAGATCGCGAACCAGTCCAAGGCCCTGAAGGGCAACGACCCCTGCCCGGCCAGCGAGGAGTTGCAGGCCATCAGCCGGACCATGGTCGACCTGCCCGCGGGCAGCCCCGGTGACGGGCTGCGCACGGACGCCGTCAAGGCGGTGGAGTCCGGCGCCTACGCCTGCGGGGTCGACGAGTTCGAGGACGACAAGTTCGGCGCGGCGGCCACCACGCTCAACGACTTCGCCGACACGTACAAGGACAACAAGAACGCCAAGCGTGCCCGGCAGATAGCCATCGCCGCGGAGATCGCCGAGGAACGGCCCGAGGCGGGCCGGAAACTGCCGCCGTCCCGTAGCCCGGGCGGCGCCAAGATGCCCCTGAAGATCAGCAACGACGCCCCGACCGCGGTCGAGTTCCTCTACACCGGCCCGGTCACCGGCCGCATCACCCTCACGGCCTGCGCCGGCTGCACCGAGTACTCCAGCGAGTCACAGGCCGCGGACGCCGCCTGCTCGAACAGCGGCATCGCCTACCCGACCGACTATCTCAACCTGCCCGCCGGCGACTACCACACCCTCATCAAGTACGCCGGCGAAGACGCGGGGAACGTGAGGAACGAGGCCGACGGGATGAGCATCGATCCCGGCTACACGTACACCAACTGCACGTACATCGTGAGCGAGAGCAGCCTGCCGGGATACCCCGACATTCCCCTGCCGGAACTCCCGGAGATCGAACCGTTCGAGCCGACGGTCTGACTCAGCCGGCCGTGTGACTCAGACCGTGTGACTCACTGGAACCGCCGCAGCACCATCCTGACCGTCCCGTCCCGCTGATCCGGGAGCGGGGCGGTCACTCTTCTGGCGGAAACCGCCCGCCCGGTCAGGACCGTTGCCGGCAACGCCCCATACATCGGCCTGTTTCTGCCGTCACTTCACAGAACTCACACAACACAACACCGCAACTTTAAGTTTCAAGTCATACGCTCGCCAGCAAGCGGGTGGCCGAAACATGACGGCATGCGTTACGGCCCTCGCTCCCCCCACAAGGCACAGGAGAGTTGACGTGCGTGACCGCGACGTAGTGGTGATCGGCGGCGGCTATGCCGGCGTCCGTCTGGCGAAACGGTTGGACGGGCAGGCGCGCGTCACGCTGGTGGACCGCAAGGAGGTCTTCTTCCACCGCGTCGCCTCGCTGCGCGCCGGCGTGGATCCGGAGTGGACCGGGGCACCCTTCATCCCGTACGACCGGCTGCTCACCAACGGCCGGATGGCCGTGGGCAAGGTGGTCCGCATCGACACCTCCGAACGGCAGGTGGCGCTCGCCACCGGTGAACGGCTGCCGTACGACGTGGTGGTGGTCGCCACCGGCGCCGACTACCCTGAACCGGCCCGTTTCACCGGCACCACCCCCGAAGAGGCGGCCAAGTCGTTCGCCGAACACCAGCAGAACATCGCCACCGCCGAGCACGCCCTCGTCGTCGGCGGCGGGCCCTCCGGCGTCGAACTCGCCGCCGAGATCCGGCTGGCCCGGCCGGACGCCCGGGTCACGCTCGCCCACTCCGGTCCCGCGCTGCTCCACTCCACGGGCAGCGCGCGGGCCGGGCGCAAGGCCCGCGCCTGGCTGGAGTCCCATGACGTGGAGATACGGCTCGACTCCTTCATGTCCCCCGGCAACGACTTCGGCACCTACCGCGACGCCCGCGGCAACATCATCGACGCCGACCTCTCCTTCTGGACCACAGGCACCACCCCCAACACGCTCTGGCTGCGCCTGGCCGGGCACGGCGACTGGCTGAACTCGGCCGGACAGGTCAAGGTCGACAAGGCGCTCCGGGTCGAGGGGTGGAAGGACGTGTTCGCGGTCGGCGACGTGAACAACATCAGCGAACTCAAACTCACCCCCGCCGCGCTCGCCCAGGCGGACCTCGCCGCCCACAACATCCGTACGTACCTTCAGAGTTCCGGCAAGCACCGCAAGGAGCCCCGCTTCTACCGGCCGATCCACCGCACGCCGTTGATCGTGCCCTTCGGCTCGGCGGGCGGGGTGACCATGCTGCCCGTACCGGGCGGCGAGACGGCGGTCCTCGGCGGCCGCACCAGCACCCTGGCCAAGGCGAAGAACCTCATGACTCCGTACATGCGACGGCAGTTGGGGTACACGGCGGCCTGAGCCACTGTCCGAAAGCGGCAGTACGACGCCCGTCCACGTCGTCACCTTCAGGCAATGCACCTGGCCATCAGCCAAGACGCACGCGGCCGACGACCGGCAAGTGGTCGCTCCCGGTCGCGTCCAGGGTCGAGACCTCGGTCACCGCGCCACCCCTGCCGAGCACGTGGTCGATCCGCCCCACCGGCAGGGAAGCCGGCCAGCTGAACGCGAACCCCGAGTCGGGGGCGAACAGTTGGGAGGTGAGCGGGGCGAGTCCGCGGTCCTGCACGGTGCCGTTGAGGTCGCCCACGAGCAGGAGCCGGTCGGCCGGGTCGTCCGCGATGCGGGCCCCGAGCAGGGCCGCGCTCTCGTCGCGGGACGCCGACGCCAGGCCCGTTGCGCCGAGGCGGATCGACGGCAGATGGACCACGTACACCGTGGTCTCTCCCTCGGGCGCGGCGACCGTGGCCCGCAGACCGCGCTGCCAGCTGTCCGGGAAGCCCGCAGGCCGGATGTCCACGGCTTGCACGTCCGACAGCGGGTACGCGGACCAGAGCGCGACTGTGCCATGGACCGCCCGGTGGGGGAGGGAGGCGCCCAGGACGTCCTCGTACGCGACGCGCGCCTCGGGCGTCAGCTCCTGCACGGCCACGAGGTCACCGCGTGCGCCGAGCAGCGCCCGTGCGGTGCCGGAGGGGTCGGAGTTGTCGTCGGCCACGTTGTGCTGGACGACGGTCAGGTCGTACGAGCCCGGCGACGAGCCGAACCACAGCCCGCCGAACATCCAGAGCCAGGCAAGCGTGGGCGCCAGGCAGGCGAGCAGCCCCACCACCGACCGCTTGAGCAGGGCGACCCCGCCCAGCAGCGGCACGGCCACACCCAGCCACGGAAGAAACGTCTCCAGAAGGCTCCCGAGACGCCCGACCCGGTTGGGCACGGCGGAGTGCAGGACCAGCAGCCCGGTGACGCCGAGGGCACACGCGACGAGCCCGTACTCCCACCGCCGCCCACTCCGCCGCTCTTGTGCGTCGCGCACCCCTCGTACGACCACATGCCCTCCTCGTTCGGCCGGAGGACGCGTATCACCGCTGAGCGGTTCCTCTCAGGTCCATGCCTCGAGGAGGTCCTCGGGTGTGAAGGTGGAGATCCCTTCGGCGGTGCAGCCGCTGCGGGTGACGGCGAGCAGGGTGGTGTCGTCGTCGGCGCCGGGGAGCTGAGAGCGGTGGATGATGAGGCGGGAGAGGTCACGGTGGTCGAAGGGTTTGTTCTCCAGCCACTTGACCGATCCGGCGAAAGTGATCTTCTTGGCGATCGGGGAGCGGTCCGCGCCGATGAGGTCGATCTCCGGGTCGTTGGTGCGGGTCCAGTATCCGCCGACGGCGTTGGTGCCTTCGGGCAGCCGGTCGTCGGCCAGGCGCCAGAGTGCTTCGCGGATGATGGGTTCGATGGCCCTGCCGCGCCAGGATGTCCAGCTGGTGCGGATGGAGTCGAGGACTCGGTCGCCACGACCTCGCTCGACGGTGGGGATGCCGGGGCCGATGAAGGAGAGCCAGAATCGCAGATAGGGGTCGTCGACGCGGTAGCGGGTCTCGCGGCTGGGTCTGGTGGACAGGGGAAGGTCGGTGGCGACCATGCGGCGGGTGGTCAGGAGCTCCAGGGAGCGTTTGACCGAGCCGGGGTTGAGGTCGCCGGCGGCCCGGCCGATCAGGGCGAAGGTGCGTTCACCGTGCCCGATGGCGCCGAGGACGGTACGGGCCTGTGCTTCGGTGGGGAACTCGGCAGCCAGAGTGCGCTCACCGCTGATGAGCAGGGCCGAGGTGGGCTTGCGCAGCGCGGAGGCGAGGTAGTCCCACAGTCCGGCGCCGTGCGGCCACTCTTCCAGGATCAGCGGGAGTCCGCCGGAAACGAGATAGGCGTCGAAGGCATCGGCGGGCGGCAGATCGAGCATGGCCCCGACCTCGGCCGGGTTGAGCGGGGGCACGACCATCTCGGTTCCGCGCTGGTAGAAGGGCCGTCCGTAGGTGTTGAGCTGTTCCATCATCGCGATGTCGGAGCCGATGAGGACGAGCAGTACGGGCAGTTTGGACAGGGTCCGGTCGAAGACCTTCTGCAGGGTTCCTTCGAAGGCCGGGTCCTCGCGCACGAGATAAGGCATCTCGTCGAGGACGACGACGCTGGGCGCATCGGTCGGCAGCGCGGAGGCGAGGAGACTCAGGGCGGCGTCCCAGGTCTGCGGTGCGGTGAAGTCCGCGAATCGGCCCGCGTCCGGGAGGCTGGAGGCGGCCACTTCTGCGACGAAGCCCGCCAGGTCCTCCTCCCTCGAGCCGCCGACGGCGGTGAAGAAGACGTGCGGCAGTTCGGCGCGTTCCAGGAACTCCTCCACCAGCCGGGACTTGCCGACGCGGCGGCGTCCGCGGATCAGTACCGCCCGCCCGGGACGTCCGCCGCGCCCGCCGGTCTTCACCGGATGCAGCATGTCGTCCAGGAGGCCGAGTTCTGTCCGGCGGCCGATGAATCCATTCATGACGAACTGCCTCGCACGGGTGCCAGGAAAGTTTCTTTGATGAAACTTTCTTTCATGCAAGTCTAGCTAATCGGTTCGGGCCGTCTGTCGGCGAAGGCCCGCTCGGCCCGGCACACCAGGACGCCGGCCCGGGGGAGCGGACCGGCGGCCTGGTGTGCTGCGAGGTGCCGGAAGGCTGTTTCTCCGTGAGGGTTACTTCTCCGTCAGCGGGGTGACCGCGATCCGGTCGATCACCGGTGCGTACGGGGATCACTGGTCGTACTGGTTGTAGGTGGCGCCGTCGAAGTCGGGGAGCTCCTCCGCTGTGAAGCCGATCCGGTTCGTTCCCTTCTTCAGGGTCACCGGGACCGTCAGTTCCCGGAAGTCGTTGAATTGACATCCTCCCCCTCCTTTAGAGGGGGATTCCGACCCGTGCGGGTTGAGGTTCACGGGCGCTCGAGCGGCTGGTGGCCGCTGTCACCCCTCCGGCTCCGCGGCGCCTGCCTCTCCGGCGGCGGACATGCCGAGTGCGGAGGCGAGGACCGCCGTGGTGATGGCGACGGCTCCCGCCGTTCTTCTTCTGGGCTGCAAGGGGATCTCCGTAGCTTCGTGGGGGAGGGAGGCAGGAGGCGGGCGGCGATGCCGTACGAGGGGTGTACGGGAACCGTGTGCCGCCGTGGGCCCGGTGCCGACGTACGGGAAACCGCGCCGCGAGGGATCCGTGTGCCCGCCGACGAGGTCGAACCGGTTCGAACGCCAACCGGATCGGGAAGCTAGCACCGTGGAAAACCAGCCAGCAATACCCGTGACACAGAAACCTGCGGCGCGTCGACCCGCCGCCCGGAGTGAGTCAAGCCGTGAGATCTGCGTATTTGCAGGTGGCAGGCAGTATTTAGGGCTGCGGACGAGGGCAGGCGCCGACCCGGCGAGGTTTCGTGGCAGTTACGGGAAGCGTGGAGAGGCATTGACACCTCCGTGGCTTGTACTTACCTTCACTTCACGCGAACCGGTTCGACAGCCGGTCGTCATCGGTATAAAGCCCTCAGCGCCAGCGGCCGACCTCGGTCTCCTTTCCCGAGATCGCCGAACCGGTTCGGGCAGTTCGAGCAAGGAGTCCCGTGAACATTGGTGAGATCGCCAAGCGGGCCGGTGTCTCGCGCAGCACCGTGTCGTACGTGCTGAGCGGCAAACGGCCGGTGTCCGACGGCACCCGCCAGAAGATCCAGCGGGTCATCGACGAGCTGGGCTACCAGCCCAACGCGAGTGCGCGCGCCCTGGCGAACGGCCGGACCAACACCATCGGTCTGGTCTTCCCGCCGGCCGGTAACCACTACACCGGCATGCAGCTCGATTTCATCGGCAATGTCGTCGAGGCCGCCGCGGCCAAGGACTACGACGTGCTGCTCTCTCCGAGCGGTATGGACAGCGACCGCTCGTTCCAGCGGCTCCTGGGCGAGCGTCGGGTCGACGGCGCGATCCTGATGGAACTCCGGCTCCAGGACGACAGGTTCGACCACCTCAACTCGGTGGGCCTCCCCGCCGTCGCCATCGGCCGCACGGCACATCCGGAGAACGGCTGGTGGGTCGGCCTGGACCACACCGCTCTGGCGGAGGCCTGCGTCCACCACCTCGCCGACCTCGGGCACCGCACGATCGCCTTCGTCAACCGGCCCGAACAGCTCCTGCGAGCCGGGTACGAATCCGCTCACCGCGGTCTCGAAGGTTTCACCAAGGCCGCGGCGGAGCGCGGAGTCACCAGCCGGACGTACTGCTGCGGGGACGACGCATCCTCCGGTCAGGCATGTCTGGAGCGGATCCTGCACGACGAGCCGGCCACCACGGCGCTGGTCACGCTGAACGAGGCCGCGCTGGGCGGCCTCTACCGGGGGCTGGCCCAAGCCGGCCGCCATGTGCCGCGCGACTTCTCCGTCACCGGGGTCGTCGCCAGCCGGTGGGCGGAGACGGTGACCCCGCAGCTCACGGCCGCGGACGTGCCCGCGGAACAGATGGGCCGCCTTGCCGTCGACCTGCTGGTCGAGCGGCTCGACCATCCCGACGCGCCGGCCCGGCACCACCTGCTCGCGCCGCCGATCTCGCTGCGTGCCAGCACGGGGCCCGCAAGCACGGGGCCCGCCGGCACCGGGTGACCCGGCGACGTACGGGCTGAATCCGGCTCCGGCATGAACCCTGACGCCCGCCCTTCCGACCAGCAACACCCTCCGCGTCCCACCCGCCCTTCCCCTCGCACGCCCTGAACCGCCTTACCGGACCGCCTTACCGGCCGATCGGCCGACTGAAGCCCTCTCAACACCCTCCCTGGCACGCCCATGCCAAAAACCAGAGGAACAGCCCCATGAACAGCCCCATGAGTAGATCCACCGGACGCCGTCTCGCCGCCGCGGCCATGACCGTCGTCGCCCTCACCGCCTCCACCGCCGCATGCTCATCCGGCGACGGCAACACGTCCGCGGAGTCGGCGGACGGCGGTACGTACACCATCTGGGACCCGTACCCGCAGTTCGACAAGAGCTCGGCCTGGGCGAAGCTGCTGGACAGCTGCGGTACCGAAGCCGGTGTGAAGATCAAGCGGACGGCGTACGACACCAGCGACCTGACCAACAAGGCGCTGCTGGCGGCGCAGCAGGACAACTCCGCCGACGTGCTCATCGTCGACAACCCCGTGGTGTCCACCCTCGCCGAGGGCGGGGTGCTGACCACGACCGACGACAACAAGCTGGACACCTCGAACGTGGACCCGAACCTCCTCGCGGCCGGTCAGACGGGCGGGAAGACGTACGGCACGCCGATCGGCGCCAACACCCTGGCCCTGTACTACAACAAGGAGGTCCTCAAGGCCGCGGGCGTGGACATCGCCTCGGTGAAGGACTGGGCCTCGCTGACGGCGGCGCTGGCGAAGGTCGACAAGGCGGGCAAGAAGGGCATCACCTTCTCCGCGATCGGCACGGAGGAGGGCAGCTTCCAGTTCCTGCCGTGGTTCTGGGGCTCCGGCGCGCAGCTGACCGAACTCGACTCGGCCGAGGGTGTCTCGGCGCTGAAGCTGTGGAGCGACTGGCTGAAGAAGGGCTACGCCCCCAACTCGGTGATCAACAACACCCAGACCACCAGCTGGCAGGAGTTCGCGAGCGGCGACTACGCCTTCGCCGAGAACGGCACCTGGCAGCTCGCGGGCGCCGAGAAGGCCGGCTTCGAGTACGGGGTCATCCCTGTCCCGGGCGCCGAGGGAGGCAACGCCGCCGCCCCGACAGGCGGGGAGTTCGTCACCATCCCGGTGCAGGGCGAGACCGGCCGCTACGCCACCTCGCAGAAGCTGGTGTCCTGCCTGACCAACTCGCAGAACCTGCTCGACACCGACACCACCCTGTCGTACGTCGCGCCCACCGGCGAGGTGCAGGACAAGCAGGTCACGGCCGACCCGAAGCTGGAGCCCTGGGTGGACGCCGTCAAGGCCGCCAAGGGGCGTACCAGTGACGACCTCGGCACCAAGTACCCCAAGATCTCCGAGCAGATGTGGAAGGCGGTCCAGTCCGCCCTGAGCGGGTCGCAGTCGCCGAAGGACGCGCTCACCGCGGCGCAGGACGCCGTCAAGTAACCGGAACCCGGGGCCTGTTGATGAACCGCACGACACAGCTGCCGGACCGTCGGACCGTGCGTGACCGGAAAGGGGCGGCCACCGCCGCCCCGCCTCCGCCGCGCACGGCGCCACGGCGCCGTCCCGCCTCCCAGCAGTGGGCCGCCTGGGGATTCCTCGCCCCGGTGACCCTCTACCTCGTCCTCTTCTACGCCTATCCGCTCTACCGCAACGTCGACCTGAGCCTCCGTAACTACACGGTCCGCTCCTTCGTCCAGGGCGACGCACCCTTTACGGGCCTGGAGAACTATCTGACGGTCTTCGACGACCCGACGTTTGCCCCCGCGCTGATGCACACCGTGGTGTTCACGGTGGTGTCGCTGGTCTTCCAGTACGCCATCGGCCTGGCCCTCGCGGTCTTCTTCACCCAGCACTTCCGGCTCTCCGCGACGCTGCGCGCACTGTTCCTCGTACCGTGGCTGCTGCCGCTGATCGTGTCGGCCTCCACCTGGTCGTGGATGCTCAACAGCGACTCCGGTGTCGTCAACGCCGCCCTGCACGCGGTCGGGATCGACGCGGTGAACTGGCTGACCTCACCGTCGTGGTCGCTGACCTCGGTGATCATCGCGAACGTCTGGATCGGCGTCCCGTTCAACCTGGTGGTGCTCTACAGCGGTCTGCAGTCCATCCCCGCCAGCCTGTACGAGGCGGCGGCCCTCGACGGAGCGAACGCCTGGCAACGCTTCTGGCGCATCACCTTCCCACTGCTGCGCCCGGTGTCCGCCATCACCCTGCTGCTGGGCCTGGTCTACACGCTCAAGGTCTTCGACATCGTCTGGATCATGACCAAGGGCGGCCCGGCCGACTCGTCCACCACCTTCGCCACCTGGTCCTACCAGCTCGGCTTCGGCAACCTGCTGCCCGCCTTCGGCCCCGGTGCGGCCGTCGGCAACCTGCTCGTCGTCGCCGCCCTGGTCTTCGGCCTGGTGTACCTGAGGGTCCAGCGAAAGCAGTACGCCTCATGACCACCGCGACCACCGCGACCACCGTGACCACACGACGACCGCGCCCCCGTCCGCGCCGGGGCCGGGGCCTGGGCCGGACCACTTGGTGGCAGACAGCGACGGGCCTCGCGCTCACGGCCGTCATGCTCTTCCCGGTCTACTGGATGCTGAACGTGTCCTTCACCCGCGACCAGGACATGCGCAAGTCGCCACCCGACTGGTTTCCCATGAACGGAACGC
Organism: Streptomyces yerevanensis; assembly: GCF_000716805.1. Classification (NCBI taxonomy): domain Bacteria; kingdom Bacillati; phylum Actinomycetota; class Actinomycetes; order Kitasatosporales; family Streptomycetaceae; genus Streptomyces; species Streptomyces yerevanensis. The sequence continues at coordinate 38,332 of NZ_JNWJ01000041.1, forward strand.
TGGACGGCTACCGTGCCGTCCTCGACCAGCAACTTCCGTATCTCGCCACGAGTCTGGTCATCGGCCTGGGCACGGTCGTGCTGACCGTGGCGCTGGCCGCGCCCGCCGGCTACGCCCTGGCCAAACTGCGCCCGCGCGGCGGCGGAGTGCTCAGCTTCCTCTTCCTGGTCGCCCAGATGATCCCCGGCATCATCATGGCGATGGGCTTCTACGCCATCTACCTCAGCCTCGGCCTGCTCCAGTCGGTCCCCGGCCTGATCGTCGCGGACTCCACCCTGGCCGTCCCCTTCGCCGTACTCATCTTCACCGCGTTCATGTCCGGCATCCCCAGCGAACTGCTTCAGGCCGCGCAGATGGACGGAGCCGGGCCCCTGCGCACCTTCCGGTCGATCGTGCTGCCGATGAGCCGCAACTCGGTCGTCACGGTGTCGCTGTTCGCGTTCCTGTGGTCCTGGTCCGACTTCATCTTCGCCAGCACCCTGGTCAACGGCGGCGCCAACGAGCCGATCACCCTCGGCATCTACCAGTACATCGGCAACAACAACCAGGAGTGGAACGCCATCATGGCCACCGCCGTCGTGGCCTCGCTGCCCGCCGCGGTGATCCTCGTCCTCGCCCAGCGCTACGTCGCCGCGGGCGTGACCGCCGGAGCCGTCAAGGACTGACCTCCTCCTGATGCCGACCCGGCCACCGCACATCTCTCCACGTCCACCGCTGAAGAAACGAGTAACCCCTCATGACCGCGGCCCGATCCGGACCGGCCTTCTCCATCCGTGACATCCCGTTCAGCACGTACGGATCCTGGTTCGACATCTCGCCCGTGGTGGCGGAGAAGACGTACGCCGAGGACCTTCACCTGGTCTCGCACCAGAACGGCATGCACGCGGTCCTGTGTTTCGTCCCCCTGGACACGGCGACGGGCGACCGGGCCGAGACCCGCGTGGAGGCGACACCGGGTCTGCTCAGCTGGACCGGTGCGGACGGGCACATCGAACTCGCCTACGAGGCACCGGACACCGTACGCCTGCGCGGCGAAGGGCTGGACCTGCGCGTCGCCGCGGCGGCGAAGACCCTGACGCCGTTCAGCGGCAGCTACTTCTACCGCGACCCGGTGGACGGCGCGTACATGCTCACCTCGTACGAGACCGGGCGCCGCTACCGGATCACCGTGCTGTCCGGCGCCGTGGCCGACTCGTCCGGCACGGAGGCCCTCGGCAGCGGCGACCGCGGTGTCACCGTCACCGCGGACGCCGACGGGACCGGCGGGGCCTGGGAGATCGCCGTCGAGGAACTGGACTCGGCGCGGCGGCCCTTCACCTCCTCGGCGACGTTCGACCAGGTCGTGGCGGCGGCGCAGCGCTCCTTCACCGAGTTCGCCGACGTGGTGGCCCCCTGGCGCTCCTCCGGTACGCCGGCCGCCGAACTCGCCGCCTACGTGGTGTGGTCCGCGACCGTGCGCCCGGCGGGCCTGGTCACCCGGCCCGCGGTGCTGATGTCCAAGCACTGGATGGACAAGGTCTGGAGCTGGGACCACTGCTTCAACGCCCTTGCCCTGGCCCCCGGTTCACCTGACCTGGCCTGGGACCAGTTCTCGCTGCCCTTCGACCACCAGGACGACAGTGGGGCGCTGCCCGACTCGGTCACCCACTCCGAGGTCCTCTACAACTTCGTCAAACCGCCCATCCACGGCTGGACCCTGGGCCGGCTGCGCCGACGCCTCCCCGAACCCCTCGACCGGACGGAACTGGCCGAGACGTACGACAGGCTGAGCCGCTGGACCGGCTTCTGGCTCACCGCCCGGCGAGCACCCGGCGCCGCCCTGCCGCACTACCAGCACGGCAACGACAGCGGCTGGGACAACGCCACGACCTTCGACCCCCAGCGGGTGATCGTCACCGCCGACCTGGCCGCCTTCCTCATCCTCCAGCTGCGTGAACTCGCCTCTCTGGCCACCGAGTTGGGGCGCTCCGACGACGCCCGGCAGTGGACGCGTACGGCTGAGGCGACCCAGGCCGCGATGCTGGACCAGCTCTGGACCGGCGACCGGTTCGTCGCCCGCGCAGTCCACAGCGGGGACACCTGGAGCACCTCCAGTCTGCTCGACCTGATGCCGATCGCGTTGGGCGAGCACCTGCCGGAGGAGGTCGGCAGCGTGCTGGCCGAACGTATCGAGGCACACCTCACCGCGTTCGGCCTGGCCACCGAACTTCCCACCTCACCGCACTACCTGCCCGACGGCTACTGGCGCGGCCCGATCTGGGCCCCCGCCACCGTCCTCGTCGAGGACGGCCTGCGCCGCGCCGGCCACGTACGCCTCGCGGACGAGATCAGCGCCCGCTTCCGCGCCCTGTGCGAGACCAACGGCTTCGCCGAGAACTTCGACGCCCTGACCGGATCGGGCCTGCGCGACCGCGCCTACACCTGGACCGCCAGCAGCTACCTCCTCCTCGCCGAGGCCCATGAGCTCCGGCGCACCGCACCCGCCGCAACGACCGGCGGCTGAAGAACTCTTGGGCGGCCGACGCCCAGGCAGCACCCACCCCTGGGAGACACCCGCAATGCACTCATCCCGTATCTCTCCACGACGCAGACGTGAGCCCGTACGTGGCGGCGCGCAAGGCCGTCGCCTCCGTACCTCCACCGCGCTCGCCGCACTACTGGCGTCGCTCGCCACCGTCGCCCTCCCCGGCACCACGGCGCAGGCCGCCGACACCACCGTCACCGTCGACTTCTCCGACGCCGGAGGCGCCCCCGGCTACGGAGCATCGGGCACGATCTACGGCATGACCGTGGACGGTTCGCTGCCGCAGGACCACTTCTACAAGGACATCAAGTGGAAGTTCATGCGGGCCGGCGGCGCCCAGCTCAACAACGGCGGCTACGGCACCAGCCTGGCCGCCTACCAGACCCGCTGGGCCCCCACGCTCGCCCAGTACAAGCGCACCAAGGCGCTGGGCGGGACCTTCGTCATCCTGCCGCACGACCTGTGGGGATCCGACGGCACCACCACGCAGGGCTGGCCGGGCGACAACGGCGACTGGACGAAGTTCGACGCCTTCCTCGACCAGCTCATCGGGGACGTCAAGGCCAACAACATGACCGTCCAGTGGGACATCTGGAACGAGCCCGACTGGGCTCCCTTCTGGGCGCCGTCGCAGGCCCGGTACCTGGAGATGTGGAAGCGCGCCTACCAGAAGATCAGAGCCAACTTCCCGGGTGCCGTCGTCGTCGGCCCCAGTACTGCCGGGAAGCCCGCGTCCGGGGGTAGCGCCTGGTGGAACACGTACCTGGACTACGTGAAGGCCAACAACGTCGAACCCGACATCTACAGCTGGCACGACCTGCCCGGTGACCCGGTCACCGACGCGGGCGCCGTCCGGTCCAAGCTGGCGGCACGGTCGATGACCACGAGCCGTCCGTTCCAGGTCAACGAGTACGCCAACACCAACGAGCAGAACCCCGGCCGCGGCGGCTGGTACATCTCCCGTCTGGAGCGGGCCGGCGCCGACGGCCTGCGCGCCAACTGGGCCTCGGCCGGAAACCTGCACGACTTCCAGGCCAACCTGCTGACCAAAACCGGCAGCCAGTACCTGCCGCTGGGTGAGTGGTTCCTGTACCGCTACTACGGCTCCCAGACCGGCAACATCGTCAGGGTCACCCCGGGTACCGGCACCGACGGCCTGGCGACGAAGGACAACACCGCCAAGAACGCCAAGATCCTGCTCGGCAGCAACGGCAACACCGGCAACATCACGGTCAACCTCAACCGCCTCGACACCACCTCCGTCGTCGAGGACAGCAAGGTCCGCGCGGTCGTGCAGCGCATCCCGAACAACGGCGGCGCCGCCGTGACCGGACCGGTCACCGTCTCCGATCAGACCCTGACCGTCAGCGGCAACTCCGCTTCCGTCAGCGTGCCGTGGACCAACGCGGCGGACGGCTACACCGTCACCCTGCTCCCGCCGTCCAACACCGCGATCTCCACGGTCGCGGTCGCCCAGCACAGCAACCAGTGCCTGGACGACACCAACCGGTCCACGGCCAACGGCACGCAGTACCAGCAGTACGACTGTGAGGGCGGCTACCAGCAGATGTTCGACTTCAAGCCGGTCGCCGGCCGGGAGAACACCTACACGGTGGTCAACCAGCACAGCGGCAAGTGCCTGGACGTCTCGGGACGCTCCACAGCCGACGGTGCCGCCGTCATCCAGTACACCTGCAACGGCGCCACCAACCAGCAGTTCACCCTCAACCCCGTCACCGCGCTCGGCAACAGCCAGGACTACCAGCTGGCCGCCGTCCACAGCGGCAAGTGCCTCGACGTCAGCCAGATCTCGACGGCACCCGGCGCGAAGATCCACCAGTGGACCTGCGACCCGGCGAGCGCGCTGAACAACAAGAGGAACCAGATCTGGCGCCTGCTCGGCAAGAGCTGAGGTCAGGCCACTTGAGGTTCGCTCACCTTGCATCGACTGACACTCAATGACGTGGTGTCGCTTGGTGGCGTTGAAGGGAGCCGATGGGCGTGCAGCCTTTCGGCTCCCATCAACAGCGAAGATTCGCCGTACGCGTCAAGGGATTCGTGCGCACTCGCCCACGGGATGTGCCCCATGCGGCAGCACCCACCACTTCAGAGGTCGTCACCCGGAGCCTCGTCACGCTGCTGCTGAGCCCGCCCTCGGGCGGCACCGATCGCCACCCCGAATCCCAGACCGAGCGCGAGCCCGAGACCCAGGTTGTCCGTGAGCATGCCGAGGGCGACGCCCCAGCACAGGCCGAGGGGCATCCAGAGCGCGATCGCATTGCCGACGGACGAGCCACCGGGCCCGTCCCCTTCTCCCCGTTTCGTCATGTGATCATTCTGCACGACGAGGCCAACACCCCGTCGAAGAACGACGACGAGACGCGTTTCGACGGCACGATTCCGGAGCTGCGTGGCATCGCGATGTGGCAGGAGAAGCTGAACAAAGAGGCGGCTGCGAACGACATGCCGCCTGAAACCGAGCCCCGCCCGGATCGACGAACGGAGGCTTGCCGACGAAAAGTTCGTACAGGACACGGCCCATGGCGTAGAGATCGGTACGGCCGTCACCCCGGCGCTGGTGGAAGCGCTCGGCTTTCGGGGCGAGGATGCCGCAGGTCAGCCTTGGTCCGACCTGGACAGCGCCTCGGTGATCAGGCGGGTGGCGAAGTCGTGGTCGCCGGTGATCCTGTTGATGTGCTCCGCGAGGAGGACGGCCGTGGCTTCCAGGGGATTCATCTCGGCGTCGGTCCAGGGTCCGTACTGTGCGCGCCACAAGTTGGGGCTCAGGCCGGTGCCTGCGGCGATGAGCAGGCCGGCCATGGTGGGGATGACCTCGGGACGGAAGGTCTTGGGCATCATGCGCATCGTGGCCACGAGGGCGGACACCGAGTACTCGATGACGTCCTCGTCGGCGTCCTCGCAGGCCTTCCGCAGCCACTGCATGAACATGTAAATGAGCGTGCCCGTGCCGTCCAGCAGCTCATCGAGTCCCGTAGGGCCCAAGGTCGCGGCGAACTGGTCGACCATCTGCTGCTGTTCGGGGTCGGTCTCGGTCTTGCTGTCGTAGACGGCTTTGAGCCGTGAGTCGATCATCATGAGCGCTGCGCCAATATCCCCGACGGGAGCGTACTTGGGGTCACAGGGCGATGACACAGGACTCCTCCTCATACGACCGCAGAGGGTAGTGCGGCATATCCGTACGGTAGACCGTCGATCGGCCGGCGGTCTGGCGAATCCCGATGGAGGACCTTGTGGTGGCAGCCCCGCTCTTGTGTGCGGGCACCGTGAGCTCATTGATCAGATGCCCTCTTGTAGGCAGGTGGGCCGGGTGCGTGTCCGGCCGACAGATGACCGTCGAGGCCGGGTCGTCCTTTGGCCGGCCTGGTCGAGCTTGCGTAATCGGCGGGTGTTCGGCCGTACTGCTTCTTGAAGGCGCGGATGAAGTGGCTGCTGTCGGCGAAGTGCCAGTGGGCGGCGAGTTCGGAGACGCTCAGCCGTCCGGACGGGGCGGAGAGCGCGAGGCGGGCTTCTTCCAGCCGCCGCCCGCGGATGTAGGCGGCCACCGACTCTCCCGTCGCGGCGAACGCCCGCTGCAACGTGCGTACGGAGACGTTGAGTTGACGGGCCAGCATCGCCGGATACAGTTCGGGATCGGTGAGATGGCTGTCCGCGAGGTCCTTCGCGGCCTGGGCGAGCGCGGGAGCCAGTCGGGGTTCCACGTCGTCGAACTGGCCCTGCACCACCGCCTTGGCCAGCTCGATCAGGGCGCTGTGAGCAGCTTGCACACCGGCCGGGCCGAGGTCGGCGATGTTTGCGTGGACCATATTCGTGTGGGCCACCAGCAGGCGCACCTCGGGCGAGTTCGCCGGCCCGGTGATGATCCGGTTCCCGAGAACGGGGCTGAGCCTTGCGGCGGGCAGAGCGAGGATCTTCGTCGTCGTGTGCGGCGCCGTCTGGAACCCATAGGGCCGTACGAAGTGCCGGAGGCGGAACTGCCCGGCCGAAACCGTGCGTTCGCCGCGATCGGGCGGGTCGTCCAGCGTCCATGTGCCGCGCCGCACCACGTGCATCACCACCGCATCGTGATCGTCACCCGGGGTGCCCGCGAGGGCTGACACGCTGCGGACATCGGCGATGGCCACGTCGCGCACCTTGGCGGCGCGGCCCTTGACCCGGAGGTCACCGATCGTGGCCGGACTGAAGCTCGGCAGTCGGAAGACATCGCCGATCTGCGTCTCCCATACGTGCCGTAAGGCGTCGAACCCGCGCGGCCCGGTGCCCGCGATGGTGGAGTCCAGTAAGAACGCCCCGCGTGACCCCTCGGCCTTCGGTGCAGCGTTGTTCATCGTCTACCTCCATGCGCTTCGACAACGTTGTCTCGTGGCGCGGATGTTCCGTTCTGATGCCGCTGTGGTTCAAGGTCGCGCCGCGCCGACCTTCCTAAGCTTCGGCGGGGGGAGCAAACCCAGGGCGGTTCCGGGCGCGGTCACGCAAATGAGGACAAATCTTGTGCTCCCCGCGGTATCGCCGCCGCCCAACCATCGACTGTTCGATCAGTCCGTTGTCACCTACGGACTTTAAGAGGAGAGCGCTGATGAACCCACCGATGCCGAAGCCGACAGACGTCATGTTGCAGATGACGGGAGGATTCCAGGTCTCCCAGGCGGTCTACGTCGTGGCCAAGCTGGACCTGCCGACGATGCTGGACGAGGCCGGGGGCCCGCTGACGGTGAGCGAACTGGCGGAGCGATCCGGCGCGCAGGTCGAGCCCCTGCGCCGTCTGCTGCGCACTCTCGCCTCGATGGGGGTGTTCATCCTCGACGGCGATCAAGTGTCCCTGACACCCATAGGCGCGACGCTGTCCCGCAACGCCGCCGATTCGGTGCACGCGGTGGCGCTCATGTGGATGGAGACCCACTACGCGCCGTTCAGCGATCTGCTCCACACGCTCAGGACGGGCGAGCCCGCCGCGGACCACTACCTCGGCAAGCCCTTCTTCGACTGGCTGACCGAGAGCCCTGACCGAACGAGGCAGTTCAGCGAGGCGATGGCCTCGGTCACCAACGGCTTTCGTACCGGCATGTTCGACGACTACGCACTGCCCGCCGGCGAGCTCGTCGCCGACATCGGGGGAGCCGACGGCAGCGTCCTGGTCGAACTCATCCAGGATCTGCCCGACCGCCGGGGGATCGTCTTCGACCTCCCCGCGATGACGCCGGCGGCGCGGTCCAACATCGCCGCCCGAGGGCTCGAAGGCCGGGTCGAGGTCGTCGCCGGTGACTTCTTCGACAGCGTGCCCGTCGCGCACATCTACGTACTCAGCTACATCCTTCACGACTGGGACGACGACGCTTCCGTCAGCCTGCTCCAGTCAGTGGCCAAGGCGGGTGGGCCGGGTGCTCGGGTGCTGATCTTCGAGGCCATCGTGCCGGACGGCGACGAGCCGCACGTGGCCAAGACGATCGACCTCACCATGCTCGCCATGGGCTCCGGGAAGGAACGCACCCGGGCGGAGTACGAGTCGCTGCTGAACGCCGCCGGTATCAGCATCGACAGGGTCGTGCCGACGGCGACTCCCTACTCGATCATCGAGGCGACGGTCGCCTGAGCGAGCGCAGCCAGGGCGCGGCGGCGCCCTGGCTGACGTAGCACCAGGCGGTCAGCGGTCACCCCTTGAGCATGATGGGCCGACGGAAACTCGCGTAGGTGTACTTGCCGGTGATGCGAAGCTCCTCGTCGAAGTGGAAGATGTCGGTTCCTTCCCAGCGCATCCGGCTGCCGTAGCGGGCGCGGAGGGCCCAGCGCAGCACCGAGGTGGTGCCGCGGGTGTGCTCGGGCGCCAGGTCGAGGCGGCAGGTCCAGCGGATGGCCGCGCGACGCTGCTGTTCGTCGATGAGCCGGTCGTGTTCGTCGAAGGTGACCAGGCCGAACTTCCCCGAGAAGATCGGCACGAACGCGGCGCGGATCTGTGCGAGTCCTCGGTGGACGGCGCCGTCGCCGGGACGGTACTCGGCGTCCTCGGCGAAGAAGGACATGGCGAGGTCGAGGTCCTGGACGTTGAAGCTGTCGACGAAGCGGTCGATGGTCTCGGTGATGGGCGCCCTGGTCGGCTTCGCGTCCCAGCTGGGCTTCGTGTTCCAGGTCACCACGGGACGACCCCGTCAGCGCCGAGAAACTGTCCGGTCGGGCCGTCCGGGCCGAGGAGAGCGACCCTGGCGACGATCGCGGCTGCTTGGGCCACCGGCTGGCCCACTTGACCGCCCATCATGTCGGTCGCGGTCAGACCCGGGTCGACGCAATTGATCCGCATAGCCGGATATGCCTTGGCGTACTGGACGGTGAACATGTTGAGGGCCGCCTTGGAAGCGCGGTACACATCCTGCGGGTAGGCGGTGAACTCGTCGTCCGGATCGACCGATTTGGCCAACGAGCCAATGCTGCTGGTCACGTTGACCACCGCCGGCCGCGCCGACTCCGCGAGGAGAGGCAGAAAGGCTGTCGTGACGCGTACGGCACCGAAGACGTTGGTGTCGAAAACCTGGTGCACGAGGTCGGACGTGAGGTCTCCGATGTGCGTCGGCGGCTCCAGCAGGCCCGCATTGTTGACCAGTACGTCGAGTTGGCCGATGTTTGCGGCGGCAGCTTGGGCGGAGGCGTCGTCGGTGACGTCGAGCCGTACGAATCGCCCGCCCAACTCGTCGGCGGCGCGCTCCCCTCGGGCCTTGTCCCGACAACCCAGCCATACGGTGTGGCCCTCGGCAATGAGGGCTCGGGCCGTCTCGTAGCCAATACCCCGATTGGCACCGGTAATGAGAATTGTTGACATGGAATTCTCCTGAACCAGCTGGTCAGACGGCCTCGAGTTCCATGGCGAAATAGCCGCCGCCTACGGGATAGGTCTTGCCGCGGCGCCAACAGGTGGCCTCGAAGAGCGCGTCGAATTCGTCCAGGTCTCGTTCGATGCCGCCCGTGACGCAGAGCATGGTCACGTCCGCGATGGTGGCGAAGTCGGGCTTGCCGATCTCCTGGTCGACGAGCATTTCCACGACCAGGGCGCGCCCGCCTTCGCGCACCGCGGAGCGGCAGTTGCGCAGGATCGTCGTACAGCGCTCGTCGTCCCAGTCGTGGAGCACGGTCTTGAGGAGGTAGAGGTCCGCGCTGGGTACCTCATCGAAGAAGTCGCCCGGCACACCGGAGAAACGGTCGGACAGGCCCCGCTGTCCGGCCTGCTGGGTCGCGTCCTCGATGGCGTGCGGCAGGTCGAGTACCTGACCCTGCAGAGCAGGATTGGCCTCCATGAGTGCCAGTACGAGGTGTCCGTCCCCGCCGCCGACGTCGATCGCGGTGGACAGGCCCTCGGTGTCGGCCTCGGCCAGGATGCCCTGCGTCACCATGCCGGCCAAGTCCCGCATGGACTCGGCGAACAGCTTGGCCTTGTCGGCTTTCTCCGGCCGTGCGTAGTAGTCGAAGACGTCCGCGCCCAATGCCTTCTTGGCCTGGCTCGTGCCCTGCCGCACCGCCTCGGGGAACAGACTCCAGGGCTGCCAGTGCGACTCCCCGGCCTGGATCAGCACCAGGGAACGCAGGGAGCCCGGAACGCCCGTACGCAGCAGCTGGCCCCGCCCGGTCAGGCCGAAGCGACCCGACCCTTCGTAGCTGAGCACTCCCAGCGAAGCGGCGGCACGCATCAGACGGAAGGTGGATCGCTCATGGCTGCCCTCGCGCGCGGCCACCTCCTTCGCCGTGCGTGCTCCATCGGCGAGGTGGTCGGCGATGTTGAGCTCGGCAACCGCGTGCAGGGTCTGGAGGATCGCGCCGCCGGCGATCATCTGCATCAGGCTTGCGATATCCGCCGCCGGGTCGCCGGCAGCCGCGTTCGTTGCGGCGTGAGTCGTGGTCGTTTCGGTCATCGAAGTCGTACCTTGTGCCTCTCGTGTCGCAGAGGCCTGTAATTTTGTTCGGGTTGGTGTGGGGGCGCTTGCAACTGAGCGACACATCAATGGGATTTCCGTGCCTTACTCGAAAAGGGCGACGGTGAGAGGGCCATGACGGGAAGCCGGCTGGGGAGGACGTTCACGGCAGACGTCACGCAGCCGCGAACGGCCAGAAACGGCTTCGAGGTCTTCCGGCAGGAGTGGGAGACACAAACAGGCGTGGCGTTACCCCTGCCCTCCTTCGACGTCGGCGAGACCGGCGATTTCCGGATCGACGTCCAGGCCGCCAACCTGCACGACGCGGTGATTGCGGACGTCTACAGCGAGCGCTTCCTCGGGCGTCCCGCGGCGGCCCGCGAATGCGACGACCGGGTGCTCGTGCACCTGATGCGGCACGGCTCCTGGCGCTTCGCCGCACTTGACGGGCGAAGTGAAAGCGTCACGGTGTCGGCCGGGTCCTTCATCGCCCGCCACAACAACCCACCCTCGTTGTTCGACGTGGCGCCCGGTGCCCGGGCGACGGTACTGATCCTGCCCACCGCGGTGCTCGGGCGGACAACCGGCGGCAGGCACGGCAGGCAGATCGTCGGTTCGACCCGTTCCAGCGAGATGCGCATTCTCATGGCCCACGCGAGCATGGTCCGCGAGACCGTGCACGGCCTCACCGGGGCAGGCCTACGCGGCGCACGCGACGCCCTGCTCGAACTCGTAAGAGCCGCCGTGCGAAACGAATTCGACGACGCCGAGCCCCGGTTGGCTCCCGCACTCGCCCGCGCCGCGATGGATCTCGCGGACGAGCACCTCACGGACCCCGACCTCTCGCCTCGGTGGCTGGCACGCCAACTGAACGTCTCTGTACGCACATTGCACCGCGCGTTCGGCACAGCCGAAGAGCCGGTGGCGGCCTACATCCGCCGCAGACGACTGGAACGCGCACGGCACGAACTGCTCACTCCATGGGCCAGGCCGACCATCGCGGAAGCCGCGGCGCGCTGGCACTTCTCCGACAGCAGCCATTTCATCCGAGCCTTCAAGAAGCAGTACGGGGAGACGCCGGCCCGGATGACGGCCGCCTTCGACGAACATCGGCGACAGCCGCCGTCCGTTTGATCTCCGCTGATCAAGGCCGGCGTCTGGCCTCGGCTCACGATGCCTGCATGCCACCGTCGACGGCGAGGACCACTCCGGTGACGTAGGAGGCGCGGTTGCTCAGCAGCCAGGCGGCGGCCTCGGCGACTTCCTCGGGCTGGGCCGCGCGGCGCAGCGGGGTGTGCGCGTTGAGCTGGTCGATGACGCCCGGCGATTCCGCTTCCCAGTGGCGCATCATCTCGGTCAGCGTGGTGCCGGGGGCGATGGCGTTGACGCGGATGCCTTCGGCGCCGTAGGCGACGGCGGCCGACTCGGTGAGGCTGTGGACACCTCGCTTCATCGCGCTGTACGCGGGCAGTACGGGGTTGCCCTTCCAGCCGCCGACGGACGAGTTGTTGACGATGGCGCCCCTGCCGGCGGTCGCCCGGATCGCGGAGACCTGAGCGGCCAGGGCAAGCCAGACGCCCTTGAGGTTGACGCTGTACTGCTGGTCGAAGTCCGCCTCCTGCACCTGGTCCATCGGGCCGACGTGCCGCGTGGCGAGCGCCCCGTTGTTGAAGGCGACGTCGAGTCGGCCGTACACCTCCACGGTGCGGTCGACGGCGGCGCGCACGCTTGTCGTGTCGGCCAGGTCGCACACCGCGTACTGAGCGGTGCCGCCCGCCACCCGGATCTGTTCGGATACCGCTTTGAGCTGGTCCTCGGTGCGGGCCGCGAGCAGGACCCGGGCGCCTTCCCGGGCGAACAGCCGCGCCGCGGCGGCGCCGATGCCGCGGCCGGCTCCGCTGATGAAGGCGACCTTGCCGGCCAGCAGACCCGAGGCGGCGGGGGCGGAGGTGTCGGTGGTCTGTGTGTCGTTCATGCCGACGAGCCTGTGCCCGGCCGGGCACCCTCATCCAGGCACCGGCGGTACCTGGATCGGCTTCGCGGGCCCCGTACACACTGGGGGACATGGACAGACGAGAGCTGGCCGGCTTCCTGCGCAGCAGGCGCGAGCGGATCACCCCCGCCGACGTGGGGCTGCCCGCCGGGCCGAGGCGCCGTACCCCGGGGCTGCGACGCGAGGAGGTGGCGCAGCTGGCGTTCATCTCCACCGAGTACTACACGCGGCTGGAGCAGGCCCGCGGCCCACGCCCCTCGCGCGAGGTGCTGGCCGGTCTGACTCGTGCCCTACGCCTGTCGGACGGCGAGCGCGCCCACCTGCACCACCTCGCCGGCGCCCCGCCCGCGCCGCCGTCAGGCCCCTCCTGCGAGGTGCGCCCGAGCATCCTGGACCTGCTGCGGCGGCTACCGCACGCCGCGGTACTCGTACTGTCCGCGACCTATGAGGTGATCGCCCACAACGACCTGGCGGCCGCGCTCCTGGAAGACTTCTCCGCACTGCCCCGGCACGAACGCAACTTCCTGCGCCGTACCTTTCTCGATTCGCGAGTGGGGGAGCGGCAGTGGTACAGCCGGTCCGGCATGGAGATCTTCGGCCGTACCGCGGCCCGGCATCTGCGGGCCGCCGCCGCCCGTTACCCCGACGACCCCGAGGTAACCACGCTGGTGAACGAGCTGCTCACCGGCAGCGCGGAGTTCGCCCGGCTGTGGGCCGCCTACGACATGTCGGTCGAACCCGCCCCGCACAAGACCTTTCGGCACCCCGTGATCGGTCCCATCACACTCAACTGCGATGTCTTGGACATCACTGACCGGGACCAGCGAGTCGTGATCTACACGGCCGACCCCGGCTCCCCGGTGGAGGGTGCTCTGCAACTGCTGTCGGTGATCGGCACACAGCGCATGGACATACCCGGCTGACCGCAGCCTCCAGCGGCCGGTCGGTTCACGCAGTGTGGGGCGATTCCATGGGCGGATGGCCCAGGGCGCGCGCCACCAACTGCCCGCGGCTGCGTACGCCGAACTTGGCGAAGAGGGACTTCACATGGTCCTGCACGGTGTACGGGGACACGCTCAGCGCGGAGGCGATTGCCGTCGACGGCTGGCCGGAGATCACCTGCTCCAGGATCTCCCGCTCCCGGACCGTCAGCCCGTACGCGAGGGCCAGCATGCCGGTGATGCCGGAGGCCGGGGCCGGCTGGATGACGACCGAGGCGCCGCGGTGCGGATCACCGTCCAGCGGCGAACCCCACAGCGACAGCCAACGTCCCCTGCGGGACCGTACCCGCAGATACGCCTCCTCGCCCCGACCGGCCCGGGCCGCCGCCGCTACCTCGTGCGGGGCCAGCGGGCCGATCTCGTCGAGCCAGTGCCGCGCCGTCTCGTTGGCGACCAGGGTGCGGCCCTCGCCGTCGAGCACCAGGACACCCGGACCGGCCGGAACCTGCGGCGCGAGTGGCGCGGCGTTGACGCAGGCCCGGCGCAGCGCCACCGCGACCGGCCGGGACAGCGCGCGTAACAGCGCCGCCTCCCGCGGTGTGAAGTCTGCCCGGCCGCCCCGCCGGAACAGCGCCAGCGCGCCCCAGCACTCACCGTCCGCCACGAACACGGCACGCAGCTCGTGTTGAGCCTCGATGACCGGCAGGACCGTACGGAAGCGGGCACTGCGCGGCAGGTCACCGCCGACGCTGTGACTGAGAATCCCGACGGTACGGCCGGTCCGCGCCAGGTCCGCGAACTTGTCCACGTCGGCCACGAGGTACTCGTTGTGCGACGCCAACTGCGCGCTGCCGGGCGGAATGCCCTCGGAGACGTCGTCGCTGACCAGCAGCGTCCACGGGTCGACGGCGCCGAAGCAGAACGCGTCGTACGCGACGTCCTCGCCCAGCCGGGCGACCACCCGGGAGCGCAGCGTTTGCGAGTCCAGACCGAGCCAGCATCGATGTCGCTCTGCAGCGTCTCTGGAACTCTGTGTGTGCCTGAGGGTTTCAGGCTTTTCGGACGCGGCGTGGCCGTGTGCCGTCACCGGGGGGTCCGAACCTCGGAGTGAGGGGGTGGACCTCGGTGGCGTGCAGGTGGTGGAAGCCGGTCCGCTGGGCGGCACGGGTGCGCCGCCGACAGGTTCCGCGGGAGAGCCGCCCCACCCCGCCCGGAGCAGGCTCCGGTCGGGAGAGGGCGGGTACTCCATGACCTGACACCGGCCCGTGAGGGGCCGGTGCCTGGGTGTCATGCCCCGCCGGACGCTTTACCACCCTGGTGGGGGTGGTGGCGGGGACCGTACGCACCTCGGGCATACGGCGGGAAGTCGTCGACCGGCGGGCCGGGGATGGCCGGACCGGGGTGGGATGGGCCTTGCCCGGAGTGGTTTTCGGCCCCGGCGGCCTGGGTGGCGCGGCCGCCTGTTGGCGGGCGCGGCGCAGGCGGCGGGTGGTCTTCTTGGGGCGGCGCACCGCGGTGACGGTGCCGTCGACGGTGGTGCGGACGGTGCGGATGCCGGTGGCGCGGTCCGTGGTGATGTGGGTCTGAGCGAGCAGGCCGCGGGAGACGATCCGGCGGGCGGCGGCCTGGTCCCGGTCGATCGACAGGTGGCAGCCGGGGCAGTGGGCCCAGGCCCAGCCGCGCTCGGAAAGCCGGTCCGGGGCGGGATGATGGCCCAGCGGACCCAGGCAGCGGGGACACCGCGCGGAGGTGCCCCGGGCGGGGACGGTGACCACCGCGAGGCCCGCCTTCGCGGCCAGGTGCCGGATCGCCTCGGCGAGGGTGCCGCGGACCTGCCCGGACAGCCGGGCGTTACCGCGTCTGCGGCCGCGGGCCTCCAGGGTGGCCAGGTCCTCCAGGTAGATGACGGTGGCGCCGAGTGCGAGGCTCTGGTCGACGGCCCAGCGGGCCGCGGACCAGGCCAGCGCGTCGTTGAGGTGGCGGATGCGGGCGCACACCCGCTCGTGCTCGACCTCCAGCACTGCGGCCCGCCGGTGCAGGTCGTCCCAGGCCAGCAGTGGGGCACCGAGAGGTTCCGCGAGGGCGCGGTAGTGGTCGCGTCGGGCGGCGAGGTGTTCGCGGTGGCCGCGCAGCCGGTGCAGTTTCGCGCTGATCGCGGTGGCGTCGAAGAGTAGCGGGCGGCCGTCGGTGACCACCCGCGCCGTCTCGCCCCGTCCGGTCAGCCGACCCACCGTGCCGGTGAGTAGGGTGTTGACCCCCCAGTCGAAGCCCACCGCCACGGTGTGCCCGGCGGCCGGGGCCACGGCCATGGGCCGGGAGTGCGGCAGGTCCACCGCGATCCGCCCGCTGCGGGTGGGGCGCAGGGTCGGGGTGTGCAGCACCGCCTCCGGGCCGACGGTGCCCGGCAGCCGCAGGTCGATCACGTGCCAGGCCCAGTCCCGGCCCGAGGCGGGAGCCGCGCACAGCGGAAGCTTCACCCGCAGCCTGGCTATTCCCTCGTCCACCCGCTGCAGAGTGACCTGCTGGCGGTCCATCGCGGCCAGGAGTACCTGAGTTGAGATCTCGGGCGGCTCCTCCAGCTCGCACAGCCCGGCGGGCAACTTCCCGTGCTCGGCCAGGTAGGCGCGGACCTGCCGAGTGCGGTTGCGGATCTCCGCACTACTGACCTGGGCGGGCAGCAGTGCCCGCAGCGCCGTCCACTCCGCCTGGGTGCGCCGGTGGGGGTCGGCGGGCCAGGTCGTCAGGATCGCCGCCACCAGAGTGCGCCGGTGCAGCGCCAGGCGCAGGGTGCGCGCCGCGTACTCCTCCGCACCCCGCCGCACCCGGTCCGACACGTACACCCCCGCGGCAGGCACGGCCGCCGCCCAGTCCAGGCGGCGCAGCGCCATCCACCCCTTGGACGGCAACGGCTCACCCTGCCCGTCGACCCCAGCGGCCAGCACCTCCAGGGAGGCCTCATCCCACCGGGAAGCCACCAGAGCCCGGGTCAGCTCGCAACTCAACTCGGCGAGGAAGCCCACCCGCTCATACAGCAGGGCCTGGCCGACCCGCTCACCGCTGCCCTCCACCACGCCGCCGAAGGCGGTACACGGCGCCGTCGCCATCAACCGGCCCACGCCCACCACCCCCTCCATGGTCCGAACCGGGCACACTCACGCACCCGATCGGCCTAACGACCGACCCCCGCACATAGACACGGCAGCCAGTACTTCCAGCAGGTACGCGGCCAGGACGCCCTAGGTGCCGGCCTGCTCATCCCACAGGGCGTCGGCGCGCTCCTCGCACGCGGCCTGGCGGGCAAGTACACCGACCGCTTCGGCCCCCGCGGGGTCGCACTCGCCGCCTTCGCGTTCCTAGCGGCGGCCACCGTGCCGTTCGCCTTCGTCACCGCGGACACCAGCGAGATCCTGCTGACAGCCGCACTCTTCGTCCGCGGCATCGCCCTGGGAGCCGCCATGATCGCGCCGATGGGCGCCGCCTACGTGGGCCTCCAGCACCCCGAGATCCCCGACGCCAGCATCATCAGCCGCGTCACTCAACAACTCGGCGGGTCCGTGGGCATCGCGATCCTCGCCGTCGCCCTCCAGCACGGCGTGGGCAACGCCCGCACCCCGACGCCTTGGCCCAGGGCTTCGACCAAGCCTTCTGGTGGGCAGTGGCGTTCACCGCGCTCGCCCTTCCCTTGTGCCTGCTCCTGCCGGGTCACACCCAGCCCGCAAATCCCGCCCAGGACAAGGGAGTTGCCTTGCCTGCTGTTAGGCAGCCGGACGATGCTAAAGGCTGACCTTGAGCAGCAGTTCGCTCAGTTCTGTCGGCATGGTGATCATGCAGTCGTGCCCGGTCGGCAGTTCCCAGGTCCGTGCCGGCGAGCCATTGGGCTGCATCGCGGGTACGGGCCGCCGCACGATGCCTTCCGGCTCCACACCGACGCAGTGGATGTGCGTACGCGGAATCAAGCTCACAGCCGGGTTGTCCAGCCGGACCGGTTGCTGCAGGCAGCGCACCGGCTGGTCGGAGAGCATCGCGCGCAGCCACGCGACGTCCGCCGGGTCGGTGACCCCGAACAGACCGAAGGGCGGAGGCATTTCGGGCAGCGGCGGAACCCGCCAGCTGCCGGATTTCGCGGCCTCGTCGATCAGCTCCTGGGCCACAGGCTGGACGTCGAGGGCGGTCTCGCCGTGCTTCGGGACCATCGCATCCAGGTACACGAGATGCGCGATCCGTTCCGGCACCTCGTTGGCCACGGACGAGATGACCAGCCCCGCGTAGCTATGACCCACGAGTACCACCTCGGTCAGGTCCTCCTCGCGGATCAGCTCGACGACGTCCTCGACGTGTGTCTCGAGCCCGACCTCGGGACCGAGCAGGTGTGCCTTGTCGCCGTAGCCGGTCAGTGACGGCGCGAACACGCGATGTCCGGCCGATTCCAGCAGCGGGACCACCCGCTCCCAGCACCGGCCGCTGTGCCAAGCACCGTGTACCAGCAGGAATGTTGACATGATCCGGAGGTTCTTCCTCGTCGGGGTCGCGGAGGCGCGGGAACGTACCGGTTCCTTTTCGTGCCTCGGTACTCTTTGAGAACCGCAGTCATCGTGATGCACCAGCCATGCCCCGAGCAATAAGGCACATTTCGGTGCCCGGGTTCCCTGGAGGTAACCATGAGCACAGCCGACAGTGAGTCGCGGCCCGCCCGGCAGGAGGACCCATGCCGGACCCGCGAAGTCCTCGACATCGTCGGGGACAAATGGTCGCTGCTGGTCGTGCGCAACCTCAGCCAGGGACCGCGCCGCTTCACCGAACTCAAGCGAGCCATCGACGGAATCAGCCAGCGCATGCTCACCGTCACACTGCGCAGCCTGGAACGCGACGGAATCCTCACGCGGACCGTCCACAACGTCATGCCGCCACACGTCAGCTATGAACTCACCCCGATGGGCAAAACCCTCCGCCAAGCCACCGCCCCCCTCTTGGAGTGGAGCACCACGCACCTGGCCCACATCGACGCCGCCCGCGCCACATACGACGCCCGCCCCGACACGCGGCCCGCCCAGCCACGCCCCTAGAGGCACCCCTGGCCGGCGGGCGGTCACCTGCGCACGTACGCCTGTGACCCGCGCACGGGCGCGGGCCACAGGCTGTCCATTGCCGTCAGGGCTCGTTCCTCAGCGGAGTCCGCGCGAGACCAGCAGGCCGCAGACGTCCGTCATGCTCGTGCACTCGGCGGTGCCGGAGGCCAGTACGGCGCGGGTGCCGGGGATGCCTGCGATGCCGTAGACCGTGCTGCCTCCGCTCGTCGAGGTGAGTTCTGCCGGGAGTTCCTCGTCGGTCCAGGTGGTGCCGTTCCAGCGGGAGAGCAGTGTGTGGGCGCTGCCTTGGGGCGCCCAGCCTCCGACCCACACGCCCCCCGAGCCGTCCGCGCCCGAGACGTTCACCTCGTCGACCCCGGGAGTGGGCATCTCCTGCCACTTGCGGCCGTCCCAGCGCGTGGAGATCAGCCCGCTCGGCACCCCTGGATCGTTGGTCTTGCCGAAGACATGGACCGTTCCGCGCCTGGTCGACACGACGTGGTTGGCCACCCAGCCGGAGCTGTACTCGAAGGGGACGGGGACGGTCTTCACCGTCCAGCGCCGGCCGTCGAAGTGGTAGAGCAGGGGCGTGGAGACACCGTCCGCCATGGTCTCGGCGCTGACCCATACGTCGTTCGGGCCGGTGCCGGTGATGTCAAAGGGCTGTACGGGATTGCCGTCCGGTGCCTGGGGCAGTGCCGTACGACTCCACTTGCGGCCGTCCCAGTGCTCCAGCATCCCGGAGTACGCCGCGTCCGGGTCGGCGGGGTCCGCCGTCGGGTTCCAGTCCATGGTGGTCAGCCACACGGAGTCCGTGCGTACCGACTCCATGTCCAGGACGAAGCGGATCCATCCCTCGGCGGCTGCCGGACGCGACACCGACTTCCAGCGGGTGCCGTTCCAGTGCTGCAGCACGATCGAGTCGGAGGCCTCGGGGAGCGCGGAGCCCTCGCGGAGCCGGTCCGCCAGGGTGTCCGGCAGCCGCTCCAGGAGCGTGTCCGGCAGCCGGTCGGCTGAGGAGGCAGCGGCGACTTCGATGTCGGTGTAGGTGCCGGCCGCCCAGACGTCGTCCGGCGCCGAGGCGGCCACTGCATCCAACGTCGCGGGTCTGCCACCGGTCCCCGCGAGCGGAACATCGCTCCACCGGGTGCCGTCCCAGTGCTTGGCCACCGGAGCCGTAGTCCAGGACTCGTCCGCCTTCCCGCCGACCGCCCACGCGTCGGTCCGGCCCGTCGCGGTGACGTCGTAGAAGCCGGTCGACTCCGTCGAGGACAGCGGTAATTCCAGTTTCCAGGGCGCCTTCGCGGGGGCGGCCTGCCGTTCGGCAGGCGCCGGTGCTGGTGCCTGCGGCTGCGCCTGTGCTGCGTACGGTGTGAGCGCAATGGCGCAGGCCGCGAGTGCGGTGGCCACGCGGGTGGCGGGTGAGGCCAACCGTCGTACGGGTGTTGTCATCTTCTCCTGTGCTCCTACTGGATCCTGTGCTGCTGTTCCTGGAGGGCGTTCCGCCGGATCACACGCGCTCACTGCTGAGCGTTCTTCGGCACGGTGATCTGGCTCTCGCCCCAGCTCATCCGGGTCGTGGCCGTGTAGTTCACCGTCGTGCCCGCGTCGAGACCCGCCTTCTGGGCCTTCGCGGACGGTTCGACCAGTACGAGCTGCTCGCTGAGCATCGCGCCGGTGGACGGGTCCACGACCAGCCGCTGCTCCACGCTCCCCAGCGGTGTCCGTGACGTGCCGGGGAAGGTGAAACCGGCGCCCTTGCGCCCCAGCGGATCGCTGACACTCCCCAGCCCCCGGACGCCGGGCATTTCCGCCATCACCCGGTACGCGGCCGCCCGGACCGCGGGCTTCACCGGCATCGTGATGAGGTTGGCCGCCTGACGCAGCACGTAGGCCGTGCGGCCCACGCCGGCCTCGGCTCCGCTGTCCTCTCCGTGCAGTTTCTCCAGCTGTCGGCGCAACTCGCCGCTGTCGGAGGGCAGTTCACGCAGGTCCTGGTACGAGACGTTGTGCGGGCCGAGGGCGTAGATCTTGTCGTCGGCGTCCGTCCGCATGACCATCGGCGGCCGGGTTCCCATCGTGTACCCGAGCGTGCCGCCTGCCTCGTTCCCCGTGACCTCGGCCTCCATCGTCTCGGGCGAACCCGCGGCCCGCCAACGTGCCTCGTCCTCCTTGGTCCGGGGGGCGATCACGGCGTCCAGACCGGAGACCATCAGGCTCCGGGTTCCCGGGCGCACGCCCACCGACCACTGGGCGGTCGACGTGTCGCGCACGGCGAAGAGCTGCCCCTTGCCTCCCGCCGCGCCGACGACGTTCACGTCCTCCGAGCGCGTGGTGGTCTGCCAGTACGTTCCTTCGGCGGTCGGCGTCTCGGCCTTCTTCGCCACACTGAGCAGTTCGAGGCGGCCGTCGACGCGGACGTCACCCTGGCCGTCGGACGCCGACGAACCCGGCTCCGCGGCAGTGGAGGAGGTCTGCGGGGGTGCGCCTGGGCTCACGCCGAAAGGATCCCGGTCGAGAGTGCTCACGACCACCGCGGACGCCGCGACGGCTGTGAGGGCCACTACGGTCCCGAGCGGCCGGATCCCGCCCCGGAGTCGCCCCGGCACCCGGAAGCGTGCCGCGCGACTGTCCGTCGCTCCGGCCAGGATGCGTGCCAGGTCCTCGCGCTGCCGCAGGGAGCCCGCCAGCCTGGACGGGTCCAGTTCGTCGGGCCGGGCGCCCGCGAGCACCTTCATGACGTCGGGCCGCCCGGGCCGTTCGTGGGTGGTCTTCATGTGAGTGCTCCTTTGCGATCAGTGCGGCGCGGGGTCTGTGCGAGTGGTGCGGAGTCCGTCTTCTGCTCCGTCTTCTGCGCGGATACCGGCTTCTGTACGGACACCGGTTCCGGTACGGGCGCCGCCTCCGGTACAGGTGCCGTATCTGCCAGGTACGCCGACTCCAGCGCCTTCTCCAGACGGCGGCGGGCCCGGTGCAGCCGGACGGTCAGCGTCGCGGTGGTGCAGCCCAGAACCCGTGCGGCCTGCTTGGTGCTCAGCCCGTGCCAGGCGATGAGTGTCAGCAGCTCCCGGTCGGCGTCGGACAGGCTCGCCAGGGCCTGCAGCGCGGCTTCCCGATCGGTCACGTCCGCCGCGACGTCGCCGACGTCGGTCCGTGCACCGCTGCTGATGCGCTGCGCCTCCGCGGCGGCGAGGGCGTACTGGCGGCTGTCCCTGCGACGCAGCTCACGCACCAGGTTGCGAGCCACTCCCAGGAGCCAGGGCAGCGCGGGTTGGGAAATGTCGCGCATCCGCCGCCAGGCCACGGCGAACGTCTCGCTGGTGATGTCCTCTCCTACCTGCCGTCCCACCAGGCTGGTGGTGTAGGCGAGGACGCGCGGATAGCACTCCTCGTAGATGTCCCGGAAGCGTTGGGCATGTGTCACGCGCCGTCCCCTCATATCGGCTTTCTCGGTTCTCTCACCAAGCAATGCGCGCAGCGGCCCAGTTCTTACAGGGAGAGCCGAAATTCATGCGATGTGGCCCACATCACGCTTCGGTGTTCCGGCACGGGAATCCGCCCTGGGGACGGGCGCTGGCGGATCGGGAGTCGTTCCTGCCCCGGCCGTGGACCGTTGCTGTCGCACGGTGCAGCACGCAGCAGATCACATCCGCGGTGGGTGGTCCTGGACGAGGCGCTGCTGAGGCGTCCCGTCGGCGGACGGGACGTCATGGGCGGCCGGTTGACCGGGCTGCACACGAAACGGCGGTCATCCCGCTGTCACGGGATGCCGCCGCTCGCGACAGGCACTACAGGAAGGACAAGAAGGAGAAGACCGGGATGAAAGCCAATCGCGATCATGCAACCTTCTGTGGAGCGCCCCGGCAGGGGACCAGGCAGATGGGAACGGGCGTGACCACGTCCCCACCGTCGTCCGCGACAGGAGCAGCGGCCGGGGGAGCGTTGGTTGAACTCGTAGGCACAGTGGGTGAGTTCGGCCTTTTCGTTTGCGCGGAAGCGGGGTGGGCCGGGCAGCGGCCCGCCGATCCGGGCGTCAGCCGTGGTGCCGCCCCGTCAAGGAGACGAGTCCGTCCTCCAAGCTCTGACGGAACGCGGACCGCCGCTTCTCCGGTATGTCGAGCAGCAACCGGTCCTCCAGCTTCTGCACCGCCGGCGCGCACGCCGCCAGCAGTTCCTCCCCCTCCCGCGTCAGCCGGGCCTCCATGATCCGCCGGTTCCCCGGGGCATGGGCGCGCTCGATCAGCCCGCGCTCCTCCAGCGCGCGCACCATCTCGTGCATCGTCTGGGGTCTGACGAAGGAGCGGCGGGCCAACTGGGCGGAGGAGAGCCCGCCTCGGTGCTGAAGCACGGTCAGGGCCGTGTACTGGAACGTCGTGAGCCCGTACGGCCGCAGGGCCTCGTCCATGAAGTGACGGATGGCCAGTTCGAGCTGCTTGACGAGATAGATCGTCAGCGGGCCCTTGTGACCCTCGGGATCCGGGTCGGGATCCGCACCCGGAGCCGGACCCGGACCCCGGTCGGCTGCCTCCGCCATCGTTCGCACCTCTTGGTCGGTCGTCGGGGAGGTCGGGCGAGGCCGTCGTCGAGGTCAGACGGTCGGTGTCTTCACCCGATAGCCGACAGGTAGTAGTTCCAGGTCACGTCGGCGAGCCACGGTACCCCACAGCCCATGGGGCATCCACAGCGTCATCCCGATGGCGAGGGCGCCGAGCCCGATCAGGTACCAGGTGCCTCCGTTGTCCCCGAACCAGTCCTGCACCAGGAAGAACACGATCGCTCCGATGATCGGTCCCTCGAAGGTGCCGAGGCCGCCGATGACCACCATGAAGATCATGTACGCGGACCAGTGGACCCCGAAGATGGAGTCCGGCTGCACCCGCAGGGTGCTCGCGAGGGTGATTCCGCCGGCCGCGGCACCGCCCACCGCCGCCAGCACGAAGACCAGCCGTTTCGCCGAGGTGACCCGTACCCCGACGGACGCCGCGCCCACCGGGTCGTCGCGGATCGCCTCCAGCGAAGTCCCCAGTCTGCTGCGCAGCAGCACGAACACGGCCAGCAGCAGAACACTCATCAAGGCCAGGGCGAGCCAGTACACCTGGGCCTGCCGCACCGCCGGATCGGTGGCCGACAGATCGGTGAGCGAGCGGCCGGAACCGCCGCCCAGCGAAGGCGTGTTCACCACGACCAGCCGGAAGAACTCCGCGATCGCCCACATGCCGATGGCGAACTGCCCACCGGTGAGCCGGAACGCGAGCAGCGAGGTGGGTACGGCGACGGCACCCGCGAGCAGGGCTGCCAGGACGACCGCGAGAAAGGGGCTGACGCCTCGGTCGACGAAGAGGAAGACTCCGTACGCGCCGAGGCCGATGAAGCCCTGCTGGCCGACGGAGACCAGACCGGCGTAGCCCGCCAGGGCGTTCCACATGGCCGCGACGATGACGAGGACGAACAGGGTCGTCAGCTTCGCGGTCGCCTCCGGCGTGAAGACGAAGGGGGCGAACGCCAGGGCGAGCAGCAGGGCGGACAGGGCACCGGACGCCGTACGGGAGACGGGGGTCCACCGGTGGATGGTGGCGACGGCGGTGGCGGGGGCCGTCGGTGATGCGGTGGTCACCGGTGATGCGGTGGTCATGTGCGGCTCCTTCTCATGCCGAGCAGTCCCTGCGGACGGAAGGCCAGGACCGCGAGGAACACCGCATGTCCGGCCACGATGGAGAAGCGCGGATCCACCTGCGCGCCGACCGTCTGGGCGACGCCGAGGACCATGCCTCCGACGAGCGTCCCCCACAGCGAACCGAGCCCTCCGATCACGACGACCTCGAAGGCGAACAGCAGCTGGGTCGGCCCCATGGACGGGCTGAACGACGACCGCATCGCGAAGAACGCTCCCGCCAGGCCGGCGGTGGCGACGGCGATGGCGGCAGCCCAGGCGTACACCCGGCGGCTGTCGATCCCGACCAGCTCGGCGGTGTCCGCGTCGGCGGCCGTGGCGCGGATCGCCCGTCCGATGCCCGTACGGGCCAGCAGCAGTTGCAGCCCGCCGAGCAGCGCGACCGCCACCGCCACAGTCAGCACACCGAGATACGGGATGCTCACCGACGACCCGAGCTGGAGGCCGGCCGTGGACAGCGAACCGATGTCCAGGGAGCGGGAGTCGGCGCTGAAGGTCTCCAGCAGTACGTTCTGCAGCACGATGGCGAGACCGAAGGTGGCCAGCATCGACGACATCTCGCCGGTGCGCAGCGCCCTGCTGAGGATGCCACGCTGCAACGCCACTCCGACCAGGCCCATCACGGGCAGAACCAGCAGTACCGCGAAGAACGGGCTGATGCCGACGGCGGCGGCCAGCACCGCGACGAGGAACGCGCCGAGGACCGCGAGGTCGCCGTGGCTCAGGTTGACGGTCCGCATGACGCCGAACATCAGGGAGAGGCCGCAGGCGAAGAGCGCGTAGACACCGCCGAGCATGACGCCCTGCACGATGGCGTTGATCC
The DNA here is from genome assembly GCF_000716805.1 of Streptomyces yerevanensis. Taxonomy (NCBI): domain Bacteria; kingdom Bacillati; phylum Actinomycetota; class Actinomycetes; order Kitasatosporales; family Streptomycetaceae; genus Streptomyces; species Streptomyces yerevanensis. The sequence goes on from NZ_JNWJ01000041.1 coordinate 63,260, forward strand.
AGTTCATGCCGGCTCCTCCTGCACGGTTGCGGCCGTGGCGCGGTCCGGTGCCGCCGCCCGGCTGAGTCCGAAGTACGCCTCGACGACCTGTTCGCGGGTGACCGCGCCTGCGGGTTCGTCCAGGACGATGCGGCCTTCGAGCATGCACAGCACGCGCCGGGCCACCCCCAGGGCGCGGCCGAGGTCCTGCTCCACCAGCAGCACCGTCGTACCGCCGGAGAGGATCGTGCCGAGCGAGTCGTAGAGGGTGTCGATCACGATGGGCGCGAGGCCCAGCGAGACCTCGTCGAGCAGCAGCAGCCGGGGATTGGTCATCAGCGCCCTGCCGATGGCCACGGCCTGCTGCTCGCCGCCCGACAGGTTGCCTGCGCGCCGCTTCAGCAGCCCGTCGAGCAGCGGGAAGGCGGCCACGACGGCTGCCAGGTCCCACGGTCCGGGGCGCCGTACCCGGGACGCGACCAGCAGGTTCTCCTCCACGGTGAGGTCGGCGAAGAGCCGCCGCCCCTCCGGGACCAACGCGATCCCGGCCGCGACACGGTCGTGGGCGCGGCGGGCCGTCACATCCACACCGTCCAGGCCGATACGGCCCTCGGCCGGCTGGTGTGCTCCGGCGACGGCACGCATCAGGGTGGACTTTCCGGCACCGTTGGCCCCGACCACCGCCACGACCTCGCCCTCGTCCACGGCGAAGGAGACTTCGCGGACGGCGCGCAGCAGACCGTGCCGTACTTCGAGATTCTCGACCGACAGCAGACTCATGCCGCGCTCCCGAGGTAGGCCTCGACGACCCGGGGATCGGACATGACGGCGTCCGGTTCGCCCTCGGCCAGGACCCGGCCCTGCGCGAGACAGACCAGCCGGTCGATCACCCGCAGAAGCGCGTGGATGACGTGCTCGATCCAGACGATGGCGATGCCGTCGGCGCGCAACTGCTCGATGGTGGCGATCAGTTCGTCCGTCTCGGCGTCGGTGAGACCACCGGCGATCTCGTCAAGGAGCAGCACCTGCGGATCGGTCGCCAGTGCCCGCGCCATCTCGAGCCGCTTGCGTTCCAGCAGGGTGAGCGCGGCCGCGGGCCGGTTGGCCTGGCCGAGCATGCCGCAACGCTCGAGTACGCCGAGCGCGTGCTGTTGCGCGGCCCGACGCCGGTGCGAACCGCCCTGCACCGACGCGACCAGCACGTTCTCGTAGGCCGTCATGCCGGTGAAGGGGCGCGGCACCTGATGGGAACGCCCGATGCCGCTGCGACAACGGCGGTCGACCTTCCAGCGGGTCACGTCCTGACCCTGGAAGGTGACACTGCCCTCGGAGGGGGACTGGGCCCCGGAGAGGATGTCGAGCAGGGTCGTCTTTCCGGCGCCGTTCGGGCCGACGATGCCCAGGGCCTCGCCGGGGGCGAGGGTGATGTCGATGCCTTCGAGGACGACCAGGCTGCCGAAGCGGCGGTGAATGCCGTTCGCCGAGAGCACCGGCGGGGCCGGGGCGGCCGCCGGTGCGGCCTCCCCTGTCTCCGCGGTCACCGGCTCAGCGGAGGGGCTCAAGTTCGCCTCCGAGCGGGATGACGTTGAAGTTGCCGTTGTCGACGATGACCGGCTCGACGGCGAACTTGCTGCCCCCCGTGGCCTTGCGCCACTGCGCCATGACCAGCGGCTCCGTGGACACGTTCTTCACCGGCCCCGACGTGAAGTCCAGCGGCCCGGCGACGGTGGTGAGACTGGCCTTGCCGAGGGCGGCCGCCAGTTCCGTACGGTCCTTGGGGTCGGAGGTCGCCTTCAACGCGTGGACCGCGACCTCGAAGAGCGCCATGTTGGACCCGATGACCTGGTTCCACTGCTTGCCCGTCGACTTCTCGTAGTCGTCGGCCAGTTGCCGGGCGGTCTGGTCGGTGAGGGTGGACGTGAACGGGAACTCGGGCGACCACCAGAAGCCGGCGCTGAGGCCGTGTCCGAGGGAGCCGAGCGCCTCGATCTGGGAGGGGAGGAGACCGGTCTTGGCGATGGACGCGATGCGCGGCCGATAGCCCTGCTGCCGGGCCTGCTTCCAGAAAGTGGCGAAGTCGGGCGGCAGCGGGAAGGTGTTGAAGATCTCCGCGTCCGCCTTCTTGAACGCCGCTATCTGTGCCGAGTAGTCGTTCGTCCCGTCCTCGTAAGCCCCCGGGTCGACGATCCTGAACCCGCTCTTCTTCAGCTCCGGCCCGAGCCCCTGCCGGATCGCCTTGCCGTCGGGGTCATTGGGCCACATGACGCCGACCCGCCGGTTGGTCTCCACTCCGCCCTTCGTCCACAGGGAGGTGTACGCGGCATGGACCTCCGCGACGCCTATGAAGAAGTGGTACGTGTACGTGAACGGCTTCTCGGGGGTGGCACCGCGGCCGAAGTACCAGGCCTCCCACGGCACGGCGGTCGACAGACACGGGACCTTGGCCGCCTCGCACGCGTCGGCGACGGGGTTGACCGTCTCCGGGGTCGAGGTGACGAGCATCAGGTCGATCTTCTCGCTGTTGATCAGATCGGCGGCGACCTGCGCGGCCGTCTGCGGATTCGACTGACTGTCGCGGTCGATGATCTCGACCGCGTACTTCTTGCCGCCGATCTTCAGCCCGTCCTTGAAGGTCGCGCGCAGCTTCTTCATCAGGAACGCGTTCGGCTCGCCGAAGCCCGCGGCCGGGCCCGTGCTGGGCGAGACGTAGCCGATCCGGAGCACCTTGTCGGTCTGCGCCGAGGACTCCTTGATGCCGCCGCAGGCGGTCAGCAGACCGCCCGCGGTGAACAGCCCGGCGGCACCGGCCGTCCCCCGGATAATGGATCTTCGGGACAAATTGCCGTTCGCGGGTGTGCTCATGGGTGCGCTCATTGAATGCCTCCGGGCACGTCGAGGGAGCGGAACTGAGGGTGGTGAAGCTGCTGAGGAAGCCGGAACGGGCGGCTGAAGTCGCTGGGGGAAGCCGTAGCCGGCAGCAGAAAGCGGTGGCGGGTTCCTTCGCGTCCCGGTAGGGCCGGGCAACGAGCCCGATATCAGGAACCCTGATGATGGCCACGATGATGCACGCGCCGACTCCGGATGACAAGGGTGTTGCCGAGACGTATCGGGTGCGCTCTTCGGGTGTCACTCGCCCGGTGCCTCAGAGGGAGGGAAGTTGCCGCGACGGCCTTGACGGGGCCTGCTTGGCAGGCGTAGTTGTTTATCAGGTTTCCTGACGCACGAGCGGGACGGACCGCGCTCGACGCATGCCTCGGCCCCTCAATCCCACACCCACCTGCCCGCACGCACAGCGACACCCGCAGACGAAGCCGTAGCCGCACGGCTGCGACCTCGGCACCGCCGATTCCGCGCCCACGCCGACGACCAGCACGCCGCCCTTGCCGCCCGCCCGGCAAGGGGAGAAGCGCGAGCGCTGGAGGGCCGAAACCGCGGACGACCTCGCCGAGCGCGAGGAATCTGTACGAGCCCAGGCCGACTGCACCGAGCAAGCAGCACAAGCCGAATTCGGGCTGCGCAGCGCCCGCACTTCATCCGTGGAGACGGCGGCACGCCACCGAACCTGCCGCCCGAACTCGCCGATGTCGATCGCGGCCCGCTCGTCGTGGACGGGTTCCGCAGCCCCGGCAAGGACCTGATGGACGCGTACCAGTACTTCTACGACGCCGACGGCAAGCAGGTCGGGTACGCGCCCACCGGCACCATGGAGTGGGACCCGCGGGACGGCCACGAGCACTGGCACTTCACGGACTTCGCGAGCTACCGGCTGCTGAGCGAGGACCAGACCAAGGAGGTCCGCAGCGGCAAGGAGGCGTTCTGCCTGGCCAACACCGACGCGGTCGACTACACGGTGAAGAACGCCAACTGGCACCCGGAGAACACCGACCTGTCGACCGCCTGTGGTGGGGAGAACTCGATCTCCGTCCGCGAGGTCCTCGACGTCGGCTCCGGCGACACGTACACCCAGTACCGTCCCGGCCAGTCCTTCGACGTCACCGACCTGCCGAACGGCACGTACTACATCCAGGTCATCGCCAACCCGGAGAAGCGCCTCCAGGAGACGAACACCGGCAACAACGTCGCGTTGCGCAAGGTCGTTCTGAGCGGTGAGCCGGGCGCCCGCTCGGTGACCGTGCCGCCGCACGATCTGATCGACGCCCCGTAGGAGGCCGCGGTGCTCCTGGGACTCGTCGCTTCGGCGCGGGCCTCAGGGGCGCCGGCACCGCGTCCCGATGGTTACCGCGGCCCTCGTGGTTTCAGCCCGTTCTGTCCCCGTGGCCACGAAAACACCCCCTCCAGAGATCATTCCAGAGGGGGTGTTCGATTCGTATGGACTGGTCAGACCCTGCGCCCCGGCAGGATTCGAACCTGCGACACCCGCTTTAGGGGAAAGTCAAGATCGGTTTTGGGGCTGGTAGGGCGGGAATTGGCTGATCGGGAAGGAAGCCGGGCGTGTGGGTGACGGGGCGTGTCCCCGTCGAATCCCCGCGAGGGCGACACGGTAACTGGCGGTGACCTGCGGCGAATTGAGGGCACTGGTAGAGACACGGATCCCGTTCTGGTGAGCACCGCTCCACCTTCGCGGGCTGGTTCGCTTCCTCAGTTGCCACGTGGGGCCGTACGGGGTTGTGTCTGAGCGCTTGCGGTTGTTCAGACAGCCGGGGGTGTTTCAGCGGGAGCGAAGGCGGGTTGGCCCTGAGGGGCTTTGCAGCCCGGGTCTGATTGGGTGGAGTCGAAGTAGGCGATGGTCGTCCCCAGGTGCTTGTACTCAGGCTGCGTGAACGGTGATGGGCCCAGGGCCACGGCCGACCACTCGCAGTGGCGCCCTGAGAAATCGCCAGTACCAGTGACGATGGCCGAGCCGATGGTTCCTGCACGCACGGTCACGGTCCAGCCCTTCGTTTGGCGCGTGCCGACGAATTCTGCCGGGATGGGAGATCCGGCGGGGGTAGCCGGGTACAGGACCATCTCGGCTTCCTCGTGGGTGTCATAGCGCCAGCTCGTGCCGTCCATGACTGGTGCGGTGTGCTCCAGTCCCTTCAAGTACAAGGGCTCTAACTGGGGGCAGCGATCCTCCGACAGTCCTTCGGGCAGGATCACGCGCCTGGTGGGACTGGCGAGCTCAAGATTGACTTCCGTGGGGTGGATCTCGCCGAACGAGCCCGTGCAGACGACGTCCTCTGTAGCGGCGACGTACTCGGTACCGCCGCGTCCTCGTAGGGTGAGGTGCAGCATGAACGGCTTGTCACCATTGGAGCCGCTCAGCGCAGCGCTGGCCCACCAGGCGCCTCCTCGGTCGAGGATTGCGTCTCCACTCATTTGCGGATGGGCCTCCGGGACGCCGGACAATGCTTCCGCGCCAGCCCCGGACAGGCCCCTCACCGCGGACGCTGTGACCCATGCGCCTGTTGCCACACTCAGTACGCTGGCCACCGCCACGAGCGCGGCAGTGAGGCGTCGCTTGGCCAGTGCCGACCGTGTGGGCGGTGTCCGCCGGATCGACGGAGGGGTGATCCCCGCCTCGGGTGCGTCCAGGGGATCGCGGCGGGAAGCCGGCTCGCGGTCTTCGAGGAAGAGGTCCTCCGGAAAGTCGGGGAACTCGAGCTCGAAGGGAATCTCAGACGGTTCTGGAACCCCCTGGAGGGGAGCTTCCGGCAGGGGGCGGGCTGCCACTCGGTCGAGGCGGACCAGGAGATCCGCCGGGAGCCACGCGCCGGACGGGGCCAGGTGAGTGTGGTCCAGAATCTCCTCGATCGTCGGCCGCTCGTCCGGGTCCTTGGACAGGCAGTGCCGTACGAGTTCGGCAATCGCCTCGGGTACGCCGGTCAACTCCGGTTCCTCATAGGCGATGCGGAACATCAGAGTGTGGACTCCGCTGCTCTCGCCCTGGAGAAAGGGGGAGCGCCCAGTTGCGGCGTACACGAGCACGCTCCCCAGGGAGAAAACGTCGGAGGCAGCGGTGACGCGCTCGCCTCTGACCTGCTCAGGGGACATGAACTCCGGCGTGCCCACCAGGGCCCCGGTGCGCGTGATGGTGCTGTCCAGGGACGAGTCGACGGTGCGGGCGATGCCGAAGTCGATGACACGGGGACCGTCGACAGTGAGCAGGATGTTGGACGGCTTCAGATCCCGATGCACGAGGTCGGCGGTATGGATGGCGTCCAGGGCGAGGGCCAGCCGGTTGGCGAGGACGTGCGCGGAGGCAGAGGGGAGCGGGCCGAAGTCGCCGCGTACGACGGCTCGGAGCGTGGGGCCGGGCACGTACTCGGTGGCCACCCACGGCACGTCGGCCTCGGTGTCCGCATCCAGGACGCGTGCGGTCCACTCGCCGCTCACGCGCCGGGCGGCGGCCACCTCGCGCGCAAACCGTCGCCGGAACGCCTCCTTGTTGTCCACGTCGGCGATGTCCGTGCGGACGAGTTTCACCGCCACGGTGGCCGCGTCGTCCCCGCCGTCTGCCTCGCGCGCGAGATACACACGTCCCATGCCGCCCGCGCCGAGCCTCGACAGCAGACAGTAGGGCCCGATGCGGGCGGGATCGTCAGGGCCCAGTTGGTCCATCGTTCCTGTTTCCCTTGTTGATCTTCACGCATCCGTGCGCGAGATTCCCGTACCGCGGCAGCGGGATCCTCGCACATGACAAGGGAGTTGGGGGCCGGTTCCGGAACGAGAGCGGTCGGCTTCGTTCCCTGCCCGCTTGGTCGGCTGAAGGCTGCTGGACTCTGGAGTCCGGCCGCCGGTACGGCCATGGAGATTCTCGGGCTCGACGGGCGCGAGATTGCGCACAGCCGCATGGTGGAGTGGCTGCTCGACCCTCAGGGATCCCACGGGCTCGGTCTCCGGATGCTTACCGCGCTCCTGCACCGTTCGGGGCGTGATGATCTCGCCGCCTCTCTGCGTCCCGAGCGCGTCTACGCGCAGCGGGAACTCGTCCTGCAGGGCAGCAGCGAACATGCGGACCGGCGTGCCGACATCGTCGTCTGGGCGGACGGCACTCCCGTCGTTATCGAGATGAAGGTCCGGGCCAAGGAGACCACCGACCAGACCAAAGACCTGGTGGGTCACTTCGGGGCGCTCCACGACGCGCCCCACTTCGTCTTTCTCACCCTCGACGGATCGGACGCGGAGCACCCTTCCTTCCGGCCGATGCGCCTCGCGGACCTGGCATCCGGCTTGCACGACGCGCTGGAGGCGGCTCGGGAGCCGAGCGGTGCTGCCGAAGCCGTGGGCCGTCGCACTGCGGCCGACTACCTGGAATCCCTCGGGAGGCTCACGAGCATGCACCCCTCGACCCGGGCCGCGGCTGGCTTCTGGCTGCGGCATGGTGACGATCACGCGTACGACGCGGCGAAGTCGGCAGCTTGGACTCTGATCCGGGAATTGCCTGAGCGCACGGCCCGCGCGCTCGACGAGGGACTCGGCGCCGTTGTCGAGGATCTCGTCGTGACCCTCCGCAAGGACGAGGTCCAGGGAAGCGACAAGCTGCGCGCCGAGCGGATCGTGCTGCTGAGCCAGCGACGCTGGATGGGCGAGCGGGGAACGCCCAGGGTCGGCATCGGCTTCGGGGTCCGCGAGCGCCGCTACCCGGACGACGACAAGTGGATCAAGGAGAACCTGCCCTTCTACGGGATCTGGATTTCCGCCCCGGCCCTTCGCGAGCAGGATGCGGTGCAGTTGGTCGAAGACCCCGGCCTGCTGCCACCGCTCCAGGCGCCGCCAACAGGTCTGCCCGGAACCGAATCCCAGCTCCAGCGGCAGGAGTTGCCAGGCTATGTCGTTGTGCAGGACGTACAGGATGCCCTGCAGACACAGCCGGTCCGCCACCGGCCGTGGGCCCGGCGACTTCTTCGGCCAGGGCGGCAGCAGCGGCTCGATCAGCGCCCACAAGTCGTCGTCCACGATCCATGGCCGGGTGCTCGCATCCTCCCGAACGGCGGAAGCGTCACATCGGTCACGCCGGACCAGGGCACTGCAACAAGATCAAGTTACGAGCTCGTAGGACACGGTCTGATACCGCAACGGTCTTCGGCGTGACTGGTTGCCAGGCTGTTCGCCGGCCTGGGCATGGATGGGGATCTTGGTGATGTCAGGGCGTAACGGGGAGGCTAGGGCCTGTCCGGCGGATCATGCCGCAGACGCGGGGGCCGGTGCGCCCACCTGCGGCGTTGTCGTCGGTTGTCGACGCTCCGCGTCGACGCCCTCCTCCGCCTTGCATCTGGACGCACCGGCCCCCGCTCACCTGGCCTTATAAGGCGCCGTCACTTTCCTGCGACCTGATCCGCCGGACAGGCCCTAGCGAGGTGCCGCGAGTACGTCCCGGAGTACGTTCGCGAGCGTGACGCGGGCCAGCTCGTGTCTTAGGGTCTCCTCGATGCCCTCGTAGATGCTCTGCATTGCCGGCTGGATGCCGTGACCCACCACGCATCCCTGGTCCGGGGTGGTGCGGTGCATTGCGAACAGCGGGCCGGGTTCCACTGCCTCGTACACGTCGAGCAGGGTCATCGACTCCAGCTCGCGTGCCAGTGACCAGCCCGCGCCCACGCCCCGCCGGGACTCCACGAGCCCGGCCCTGCGCAGCTCGCCGAGCAGCCGTCTGATCACCACGGGGTTGGTGTTCGCGCTGGTCGCGATCTGCTCGGAGGTGGCGACCTCATGGCCCTGGCGCTGGTAGAGGCCGATCCAGGCCAGCGCGTGGGCGGCGATGGTCAGCCTGCTGTTGGCGCTCATGGACTCCTCCTCTCGGCCACAACGCTTCATGTTACGCGTAGTCGTAACAGTGAAGGTTGCAACAGGCTGTCGTAACAATTAATGTTGCGACAGCCGGGAAGGGTCAATCAACGAGGTGAGAAGAATGAGCAAGCCACTCACGGGCAAGGTCGCCCTGGTCACCGGGGGGTCGCGCGGACTGGGAGCCGCGACCGTACGGCTGCTGGCCGAGCAGGGCGCCGACGTCGCCTTCACCTACGTCAGCTCCGAGAAGCAGGCGCAGGCCGTCGTCGACGAGGTGCACGGCAAGGGAGCCAAGGCCGTCGCCTTCCAGTCCGACCAGGCGGACACGAGCCGGGCGCCGGCGCTGATCGACGACGTGGTCGCGCACTTCGGCGGCCTGGACATCCTCGTCAACAACGCGGCGATCTCCGCGGCCGGCACGGTGGACGACCCGGACGCCGACACCGCCGCACTGGACCGGATGCACGCCACCAACTACCTCGGCGTGATCGCCGTCATCCGGGCCGCCTCCCGAGTGCTGCGCACGGGCGGCCGCATCATCACGGTGAGTTCCGGACTCGGCTCCCGCGTCGGTGTCCCGGGAATCGCCGACTACTCGGCGAGCAAGTCAGGAGTGGAGAGGTACACCATGGGCGTCGCACGCGACCTCGGACCGCGGAACATCACGGCCAACGTCGTGGAGGCCGGACTGATGGAGGGCGGCATGGACGCGCCCGACCCCGAGACTCTCAAGGCCCTGCTCAGCTCGCTGTCCCTGCAACGCATGGGCCACCCCGACGAAATCGCCGCAGCGATCGCCTTCCTGGCGAGCCCCGCCGCGTCCTACGTCACGGGCGCGGTGCTGGACGCCCACGGCGGCTACAACGCCTGAACCCGAACCCCTGCCGCGCGCCCCGAAGGACATCGCGCCTTCGGGGCGCGCACCGCCGACGACCCGCGTGTGCGTGGACACGCCTCAAGAAGCCCGGATCGTGATCGTGTTACGAGCTCTACGGAACCTCGCCCAGGGCCTCGTCCTCTTCACACCGTGCGATTCGGGCTTGAACGTCTGGATGTTAATCCCCTCGAACTGTGGAGATCTTCTATGCGGCCAGCCCCGGGGTGGAGTTGGCTCGGTGGTCGTGTTCGTAGTCGATCGGGCTCCGGTATCCGCACACGCTGTGTAGTCGGTGCGTGTTGCAGAAGCCGGTGATCCAGGTTGCGATCTTCAGGCGGGCCTCGGTGCGGGTGGCGAAGGTGTGGCGGTGGATGTACTCGACCTTGAGGACGCTGTTGAACGCCTCGCTGACGGCGTTGTCGAAACACGATCCGACCCGGCCCATGGACTGGGTCACGCCCAGCATGCCCAGCTCCGCCTCGACACCGGACTGCGGGTCTACTTCGCCGACCCGCACAGCCCCTGGCAACGCGGCACGAACGAGAACACCAACGGCCTGTTGCGCCAGTACTTTCCGAAGGGAACCGACCTGTCGCGATGGAGTGTCGACGAGCTGGAAGCCGTCACTCTCACGCTCAACAACAGGCCCCGAAAAACCCTCGGATGGAAGACACCCGCCGAGGCCCTCAACGAGCACCTACTATCGGTCCAGAAAGCCGGTGTTGCGACGACCGATTGAGTCCAAGCTCGCTGCCGCGGTCGCTATGAAAGATCACGCCTTTCACGTCGCCGCCGCGGGTGGCCGCGGCCATGTTCAGGGACGCGACGACGAGTTCGGCATCATGCCGCTCTCCCATCGCGTAGCCGAGCAGGCGGCGGGAGAACAGGTCGATGACGGTGGCGAGGTAGAGCTTGCCCTCGCCGGTGACGATCTCGGTCATGTCGCCGCACCACACCTGGTCCGGGGCGTCCGCGCTGAAGTCCCGGCGCACGAAGTCCGGGGCGGCGGCCCGTCTGCCGGGGCGGGTCAGCCCGCGCCGACGTCTCATCTTCCGTCCGGCCAGACCGAGTTCGGCCATGAGACGGGCGACGGTGTTCACCGAGGCCCGCCGGCCGTCGCGGACCAACAGGAGCCAGACCTTCGGCGAGCCGTAGGTGCCGCCCGAGTCCGCAAAGATTCCCTCGACGGCGTCGGCCGGCTTCCCGCGCCGGACCTCGCGGGCAGTGGTGGGCTTGTCGCGCCACTTGTAGAACCAGGACTCCGACACTCCCACAACCCGGCAGGCCAGGCGGTGCGGAACGTGGTGTTCGGTCCTCTGGTTACCGATGAACGCGGCCAGGGCGGCCGGGTCGGTCCCGGTCACTTCACCCAGAGGACCATGCATCGCTTGAGGACATCGCGCTCCATCTCCAGCTCCCGTATCCGCTTGTTCTTCTCGCTCATCTCCCGCCGCAGCCGCTCCAGTTCGCCTCGCTCGCTCTCCCGCATTCGCCCTCCCGCGGCCTCCGGCGCCGGCCGGTCCGACGACGCCGTCCCGTTGCGGCGCCAGCGCGACACCCAGCTGTGCAGCGTGCCCGCGTTGATGCCGAGCTCCTCGGCGACCTCCGGCACCGGCTTCCCGGTCTCGATCACGATGCGTACAGCACCCTCACGGAACTCGGCGTCAAACGTCCGCTTCTCGGTTCCCATGAACCTCAACTTCCCCTGTAATCACGGACTCCACGCTACGAGGGGAGGGACAGGCTGCGCCGGCATACCGGCCGCAAGGGCGAGCGCCGCTCGCTGGGCGAGAGCGACTGCATCCGCCTGCTCGACGGCGCCCACCAGCTACTGAAGGCCC